>CAZXZC010000021.1:0-14555 GCA_964645125.1 uncultured Candidatus Saccharibacteria bacterium
ACGCTGTCCGCGCCCGTACTCAAAGAAGTCGGAAAGGTCAAGGATGTCTGGCAAGCCGTGGGCTCGGTTATAGGGAATGATTTTTGTAACAAACACCCACACACAAAGGCGCATCCGCACCGAATATGAATGGTTGTTACCAATCCCCAAAACCTCGCAACACTCCTCAAGCTGAGCATCTATGAGTTCTATGAGTCGTTCTGGTTCGTCTGAACCATACGCTAACACAATCATGCCCGCAAACTCGACGGTCACGGGAAATGCGTTGTACTCCATTGATACGATCTTTAAAAGGCTTAAGCAAGCCTCAAGGTATCTAACAAAGTTTCCAAACCGACTAGAAACAACATATGGTGCAACCACTGTGTATTCTAGATCGGACAGTTGAAGTGGATGTTCGCCACGCCACAAGTGCAAAAGCTTTGCCAAAGACTCCGGATGAATCCGAAAGTCAGAGGCAACAGTTAAATAAACTTGTTGCTCGAATTTGGTTGGAAGCGCCCGTTCGATACGGACAATAACTGTGTTTGGTTTCCAGTGAAAGGCGCGCGCAATAGTTTGCACGCTGGGATTAGCGGGAACCAAATCAAACCTTCCAATTGGCACTAGTTCGCCCCTGCGCTCAGCTGCTCGACTCTCTTTCATACGTTTCTCCTGTGTGATTTTGTAAAACCGAAGTTTTTAAAATACGATAAGCAAGTTTGCCCACCTCGGGTGCGCTAAATCAAATTATACATACTAATATACATTAGTCAATGGTATAAAAGGCTACTAACAAACAGGAGCTTAACCGATAAAAACCAACCAATAAGTCAAGAGAGTGGAATTTTTTCCACTCTCTTTTTTTTCACATCAAGCACAACAATCGAGTCTTTTATGCTGTAGGCAAGGCTTTTTTTAATGCTCCACCCCAGTACTAATCCAACCAGAAGCACAATCAAAACATTATGAGAAACAATAAGTACCATTGGTTTCTTTGATGTTGAAAGCCCAGATAAAAACATCCCCACACGCTTCTTTACGTCGGTAAAACTTTCACCACCAAGGTGTTTTCTCTGTGCCAAAGGCGTTTTTTCATAAGTAGCCCAATCAATTTCACTTTCTTTTTTCCCCTCCACCACACCCCCAGCGCGCTCTCGTAACAGGGGATTATAGACGGCTGCGCGGTGGAGTTTTTTTGAAAGTATCTGCGCCGATTCCTTGGCTCGCCCCAGATCGCTCGCCAAAATACCATCGGGCTGTAGGTGAAGCGCAAGAAGTCGATCCGCAACACGCGCCATTTCTTTTGTACCTTTTATAGATAATCTCCCTGGTAAAGACCCAAGCAGCAGCCCGCGTGCCCCTTCGACAGTTTCTCCGTGTCGCACAAGAATAAGCTTCATGAGCATAGGTATAAACAAAAATGGAGCAATAGTCCATTTTAGTTTTTATGTGGAGATGGAGGGAGTTGAACCCTCGTCTTGAGAATAGCTACATAACCTCTCTACCAGCACTATCCCTTTTGAAAAAAGGGCAAACGATCTCTGTATTGTTTAGCTCGCTTCCACACAGAAATCATGAAGTGAAAACAAGCGATTCTCGCATGTATAACACCCACTCCACTTCAGGCGAGACGCCAAAGTGGGGGATGGCCTTATAGCAAATTTAGTTTACGCGTAAGCGAAACCAAATGCAGGCACTGCAACACGTTGGTTGTCAGTTGAAGGGTTGTCAGATTTATGAGGTGACGCTCATGTTGGCAAGATTATGTAAGGCATATTTCAGCAAATCCCGGCATCCCCGTATGAAAATTTAAAACGAAGCCGATCGCGCCATGTCGCGGTCTAAGTCTCGTTGCCGTATTACCTCTTTTTTATCAAAGTTCTTTTTCGGTTTGGCGATAGCAATAGAAAGCTTCACCAACCCTTTCTTAATAAAAACATTTTTTGGCACACATGTCAATCCTTTCTGCGCCAGCGCGGTTGCAATATCCGCTATTTCTTTTGTGTGCAACAGAAGTTCTCGGGTTCTGTCTTCGCCATAATCCTTTGGTGCGTTTTTGGGTTGCAACAATGCAATACGCGCGCCAAGTAAATAGGGCACTCCACCTCGCACCACCACGTACGACCCTGAAATATCAAACCGTCCTGCTTTGGCCGACTTTACCTCATACCCATGCAGCACCACCCCAGCCGTATATTCTTCCAAAAACTCAAAATCAAACCGCGCCCTGCGGTTTTCTGAAACAATAGAAGATGTGGTGCGTGCCGGCTTCATATACGGATAGTGTATGAAAAATGGGGGATAATTGCCACGTTACAAAAAAGAAAAGGCAGGCGTAAGCGCCTGCCGAGAAAACTGAAATTGTATCTCCTTGTAAATCGGAATGTGCTAAGAGGTGGGACAAAAGGCCAAAACGTACCCACGATACAGTTATATAATAAGCGGTCCGCAGGCACCTTTTCCACGCACATGCGCGGTGAACTGATGTGAAAGTGTACGTTTTAACCTTTTGCCAAAGAGCAGGACTTCCGTTCCTAATCTTTGCAGCTCATAGTAGCAGAAGTTGTATAAATAAAAAATAAAACGGCCCAAACCTGTTGGGCCGCCAAGGATATTTAAAGTCCCCTTTATTTGGCTGAAAGGCTTTTTAGGCCGTTCGGGACTATATTTAAAAAATACGAATCAGGAAGGATTCCAACTTTTGACGGTGTAGGATCTGCACGACCCCGCGCATGTGCACATCGCACAATTTCAAAAGTTTAACCAAGGTATCCTCCCTGAAGCGGTCTTATTCAAGCTGTATGAACTACCTCATATATAGCAAGAAAGGCGCCACCCTGTCAACTCCAAAAAACAAGAGAATTAAGCTACAATAAGCAGATACACAACCCCCATGGCCCAATCCCAAAAACGCAAAAAAACGCAAAAAACCCCGCCAAAGCGGGCGAAAACCTCAGCCGCCCACCAGCCCTTTTTCCAAAACGGTTTGAAGATGCCTGAGCTAGAGGAGCAGGTGCTTTCATTTTGGGAGTCCGGTAACATCTTTCAAAAAAGTCTGGAGAAAAACAAAAAAGGCAAAGAATTCGTATTTTTCGAAGGCCCTCCAACCGCCAATGGCCACCCGGGCATCCACCACGTACTTTCACGCTCATTCAAAGACATCATCTTGCGGTACAAAACCATGCAAGGCTACTTTGTGCCGCGCCGCGCCGGCTGGGACACCCACGGCTTGCCAGTAGAGTTACAGGTAGAAAAAGCGTTAGGCCTCAAATCTAAAAAAGACATCGAAGCCTATGGTATTGAAGCGTTCAACCAAAAGTGCAAAGAGTCGGTGTGGGAATACATTGACGAGTGGAACCAAATAACGCGGCGCATGGGTTTTTGGCTTGATGAAAAAAACGCCTACGCCACCTACAAAACCAGCTACATCGAAACACTGTGGTGGATCATGAGCCAAATATACGCAAAAGGCCTTTTGTATGAAGGCTACCGCATCGTACCGTGGTGTACGCGTTGTGGCACTGGCTTGTCATCACACGAAATCGCCCAAGGCTACAAAGAAGTAGAGGACACCTCGGTGTATGTGAAGTTTAAACTTTCACCCGGTCAGCGTATCGGCGCGTTTGAAACTAACGCAACCACCAGCATCCTTTCGTGGACCACCACCCCGTGGACGCTCCCAGGCAATGTTGCGCTTGCGGTAGGGGAGCACATTACCTACTCACTCCTAAAAACCGAGGCTGGTGAAGTCTATGTGTGCGCTGCAGAGTTGGTAGAAAAAGTCTTTGGCGACACAAAGCTCACCGAAGTCGCCCGCGTTTCAGGCCACGACCTCGTGGGCTTGCGCTATGTGCCGTTGTTTGATGTCGCAAAACTTAAAACCGAAAAATCATACCAAGTGTATGCGGCTGACTTCGTCACCACCACTGATGGCACCGGCGTGGTGCACACGGCTGTAATGTATGGTGAAGACGACTACAAGCTCGGCGTGCAACTTGGCCTGCCGCAACACCATACCGTTGCAGACACCGGGCATTTCACCACTGATGTGCCAGAACTTGCCGGCGCCTATGCGAAAAGCTCCACAACTGAACAAAAAATATTTGAACACCTCGAACGTTCCGGTAGGTTATTCAAAACCGAAAAATACACGCACGAATACCCGCACTGTTGGCGCTGTGACACGCCGCTGTTGTACTACGCCCGCAGCGCCTGGTTTGTTGCCATGTCCAAACTTAAAAAACAGTTAGTGGAGCGCAACCAAACCATCTCCTGGACACCTGCGCATATCAAAACGGGCCGTTTTGGTGAATGGCTCGCCGATGTCAAAGACTGGAACTTCTCGCGCGAACGCTACTGGGGCACCCCAATTCCCTTGTGGCGCTGCGCCCAGTGCAACCACTTAGAAAGCATCGAAAGCATCGCTGCACTTCGTGAAAAAGTAAGTCGCGGCAACACCTTTGTGGCAGTGCGCCACACGCAAGGGGAGCATAACGTAAAGCAGTTCATCGCCTCCGGCCCCGAAACTGCCGGCCACACCTCGCACCTCACCACCAAAGGCAAAAAAGACGCGCTAGTCCTTGCCAAAAAATTAGCGAAGCAAAAGTTCGATGTCATATACACCTCCCCATACGAACGTACCAAGTTTTTGGCACACGCAGTCGGCGACATCTTGGGGTGCCCTGTTATAGAAGAAGAAGGTTTGGGTGAGTTAAACACCGGCATCTACAACTGGAAGCCGGTCAGGCAGTATCGAAAATTATTTACCACCCCAGAAGAAAAATTGACCCTACGCCCCGAAGGTGGCGAAAGTGGTAACGATGTACGAGCTCGCATCGTCCAAACACTCAAAAAAATAGATAGCGAAAATGAACACAAAAAAATCCTGGTCGTCACCCATGCTGATCTTGTTTGGTTAGGCAAAGCAGCCTTTGAAAATAAAGAAGGCGACGCACTCTGGAATTCGTTCTACCCAGATCTCGGGGGACACGCCGAAATCCCCGTAGCCCAACTCCCGACCAACCGCGAGGGGCTTATCGACCTGCACCGTCCATTCATAGACGCCGTAACCTACCCGTGTAGGGAGTGTCGCGGTGGCGTAATGACCCGCATCAAAGAACTCGCCGATGTATGGTTTGATGCCGGCTCTATGCCATACGCTCAGGTGCATTTCCCATTTGAGAAAAATCAAAAGTTGGGCAAAGGAAAAATAGCAGGTGTCGCCTTTCCTGCTGACTACATTGTCGAAGCAATGGATCAAACCCGCGGCTGGTTCTACACCCTCCTTGCCGTTGCCACCGTGCTAGAACTTCCCGCCCCATTCAAAAACGTTACATGTTTGGGCCTTATCAATGACAAGCAAGGCAAAAAAATGTCCAAGTCAAAGGGTAACATCGTATTTCCCATGGACATGGCACGCACTCACGGCCTCGATGCCGTGCGCTGGTATTTTTATGTAGTAAACCCACCAGGTGAAACCAAAAACTTTAGCGAAGCAGAAATCTCCGAAGACTTCCGCAAGCTGCACCTTATTCTCTATAACTGTTTCGTATTCTGGAACACCTACGCCGACAAAAAAGCCAAATTTTCACGCGCCTCAAAGAATGTACTCGATGCCTGGATCATAAGCCGGCTTGAATTAACCATCGCCCAAGCCACCAAGCACATAGACGCATACCGTTTGCGTGAAGCCGGACTCGCTATTCAAGAATTTGTAGATGACCTGTCCCGCTGGTACCTGCGCCGCTCTCGCCGCCGCTTGCAAAAACCAGACAACGCAAAAGAGTATGCGGTAGCCTCCGCCACGCTTGCCTATGCGTTAAAAACCGTAAGTCAGTTACTCGCGCCGTTTTGCCCATTCTTTGCTGAAAGTTTATATACCGAGCTCGCCCGTGCCGACAAGGGGAGTGTATATAAAGAATCAGTACACCTCGATAGCTACCCGCGTGCCACTCAAAAACCAAACGCCGCTACGTTCGCGCTCATGCAAGCCGTCCGCGATGTTTCATCAGCTGGCCTTAGCGTACGCGCAAGCCAAGGCATTAAAGTGCGCCAACCATTAGCCAGTGTTACCGTAAAAAATACCCAGCTCAAAGGCAAAAAAGAATATCTCGAGATTATTAAAGACGAAGTAAACGTAAAAGAAGTTGCCTTTGATGCCAAGCAGGAAGGGGAAGCTGTGCTTGATACCGTCATCACGCAAGAACTCAAAGAAGAGGGGATGCTGCGCGAGCTTGTGCGTTCCATTCAAGAGCTTCGCCAAAAACAAGCACTGCAACCAAAAGATAAAATTGTGGTAATGGCAGTCACTACCGACTCCGCCGCGCAGGCCATGCTTACCGCCGCAGCTGCGTTTCTCAAAAAAGAAGTAAACGCTACAAAGCTCACCATTGTGCCAACAGTAAAAAACGGCACTGAGCTCCGTATCGCTGACGGTAACGTAACCGTTGCCATCCAGAAAGCGAAGTAACCAACCCTCCTCCGCTAAAGTTTCGGCGAGGCAAGGTAGGGTTTAGGGTATAGCCAATAGTAAGCACGTCTGTCATCCCGAGCATCGTGAGGGATCTCTATATCAAGACCAGCCTTCCTATGAACTCAAAAAAACCTTATTTCTCAAGGCTTTTACAGTCAAAGTTTGACAAAAAAGAAATAAAAATGTATAATGTAAAAAGCAAAATCATGCGGGAAATTGCCATTAGCATGCCGCAAAACTCAAACAATTCAATGCTAAAAAACAGAAAGGTAGTGAAATATGTTAGCAAATGCATTGCAATTTGAGGAAAGAAAAAATGGGTTTTTTATCGTCGGCATCACTCTCTCGCAAGAGGGATACGAAGAGGTAAAAAACGAGGTTATTCGCCAAAAACCCTACGCGGCGCTCTTTGCCGCACCGGTCGATTTCGGCCCATTGGCCGAAAAAGGAATCGACTCGATGCAGATCGAGTTGGTCGGAGAACAAAACATTTACAACAACATCATAGGGATGATCGACCAGTTCCCTGAAGCGGTTGATGCAGCAGGGTCGGGCGCGCTCATTCTGGAAGGAGATAAGAAAATGTTTGTGTCCACTGCCATCTGGGGCGTGGATGCTGGCATCCGCAGTATGTTTGAAGCTGTGCTCGACTGCTGGAATTAAAAAACCAGAGGGTAGCGCATCACAACCAGGGGAAGCCTTTGTAAAGGCTTCCCCGTTCCATTAGATTCAGCAAACATTGGTGAACCTACAGAACTTGTTACAAAAAGAAACGACGGATAAAAAAGTGTAGTGGTGAGACTAGGCTAGTGGCTGCCTTCTGTCCTGAACCGTGCCTCAATTTTTTGTTTCACAAAATCCACGATTCGTGAAAACGCGTCTGCATCACCAAACTCGCGGCTAAACGATTCTCGGTTATGAAACTGCTGCACCTCTTTTGATACGTCATGTTGGCGGGCGTACAGCGAGTTGCCAATAGCAATAACTCGTGACAAGTTGGTGGCGTCGGAAGTGTCGGTAGGGTCAATGATCCCGCCAATATCAAGTGAAACTTCCCCGTCTTGCCGCGTCGGGTCATTCGCAACAATCGTACCGTTTTTACGCTCCTTTCCCTCACGATCCAAGCGAATACTTAAAGCATTTTTTCGCGCCGGGGAGGTGATGTCCGAAGAAAGTGGGGTATTCGAAAACAGGCAGTTAATCCGCGCCTCTCCATCAAACTCTTTTTGTGTGTTGCGATTTTCGTATTGCACGCCGGTTGGGCGCAACTGAATACCGAAATACGAAATGCTGCCAGTTTCTTTCGTGCGCACCTCGAAGGTATATGTATACGGCACTGTTTCGATCTCTTTTGAAGAGAGCGAAAATTCGTAGGGCGAAGTTAAACTTTCAGCGCGAATAAACTGGGCAAGTAAATCGAGTGATTGTTGATAGGTAGAAAGTGCCCGCGAAACATCGGTGGCGTCGCGGCACTCCAACAGAGCATTTGAAAAACTGTACGCACGAGCATTTCCCGAGCGCGCAACTGTGGCCGCGGTAACCAAGGTGTCTTTTGCTCGTCGCATAAACGACTCCGAAAGTTCCTCAACAAATCGCCCAGAATTGTGTGAGTCGGAAGGCACTGATTCTAAAAAGTCCGAAATTTTCACAAGATTTGCAATGGCACGTGAACGATCCTGTACTGCGCAGTACCCTGTAAATATTTCCTGCGCCACCTCTTTGGGGAGGCGCTCCGCGATCGCAAACACCGTACCCACAAGCGCTGGGTCATAATCAACCGCGATCAGTGTGCGAATTCCTTCAAGTCCAAAATTCCGACCCAGTTGCAGGAGTCGCTCCTTATCTTTTTCTTCCATAATAGCTCGCGCCAACAGAAGTTGTTCGCGCCAGGCCAATGCATGAATTCCAATCCCGGCATCTCGAAAAAATGAACGGAATATATCAAGCACAAAATCCACATCGCCCAAGTCAGCAACCCGCTGCGCGTACATTTCAGCTGACTCATCGGATCGACGAGTAACAATATCAGTAATCGCGTACCGCTGTATCCTGTGCTGCATTTCCGCCGCACCTACCGTGGTGTGAGCGCTCACGTCGCTCTCTTCGAAAGATTTTCCCTTTTCTATAAATTTTGCTCGAATATCATTTTTTTTCAATTCCGCCTCAGAAGAATTGAGAAGAGTGAAGGTGTACAAAAGACGTTTTTTTCCATGAACTTCTTGAAAGATCCCCGCGGTTTCAGGGTCAAGCAAGCGAGCACTCATGGTTTCATGATCAATTTTCATATCCGTTCCAACAAGAGTGTTTTTGCCAATATAATATTTTGCCGATACGCCACCCGGCCCAGTAAACGTAACAAATGGCGCTTTCGGGTTCAGGCGCCGTTCATGCCCTCCAAAAAGTTCACTGGTAGAGCTGTTGCCCATTCTTTGGAAATCGCTTTCAAGAAAAACTCCGCGTCGCAACAAATCAGGGGCGTATTTTTGTATAAACGGAAGCGGGTTGTTATCAAAACTAAGCGACCCTATATTATCAGTAAAAGAACCTTGTTTTTTTAATGGGTTTTGACCAGTAAGATCATAAAACAAACGGCCAGTAAATGGCTTAAATGACTCCGTATTTTTATCCCAAATTTCCAAAACCCCATTCCCATTTCGCCGCGCGCGCAACTCACGAAGCAAACACAACACAGCCAACTCTGTTCTGTTGGTCGATGCGCCCGACTCCAAGGTAATTTCCGTTGTCCAGTCTGTTTGCGTGCCAAGTTCCCACGGCCTCACTGCAAAAGAGCTCGCTCGCTGGGCATAGCCGCCATACAAATCTTCTTTGCTTTGTGGAAGTTCGTAAAAAACGTGCGGGGCAAGCGCGCCTTGCTCAAAGCCTTCAGTTTTTGTGTCGGTTACAGTATAGCCGCGCAACCCTTCCAAAAGAGCGAGTACTTTATTTACAGAAACATGAAAAGATCCCCGCTGCGCCGTTTTAAACGCAATGTTTTTTACCCCCTCCGCATCAAGCACCACCGCGCCTTTTTCTGTTTTCCAAATCAAACCATTGTCTTTTAGGTACGCGAGTGTTTTGTATCGAGAAATACTGTCGGCAGAACTTGGGTCGCCATCATAGTGGATACCAAATTCATGAAAGGCACGCTCACGCTCGCGGCTCCAGCGATCGCGCACAACCTCGCCACCAGTGTGCCCCGCTTTTTCTGAGCGATGTTTTTTCTGTTCAGGCTCGCTGGGTTGTTGCGGGGGAAGCTGTTCTTGCGGGGCTGAGTATGGAATCTGTTCAAACATAACAACTTAATAAGTTTATTTGAGGGAATCTTCAGTAATCACCGAAGAGTTTGGATGTTGTGCGCCAAGTCGCATCAAGGTGAAAAGCGCTCGCATCGCCTGAGCAATAGCAGGGTGCTGAATAATAGTACCTGTCAACGGATCTGCTAAATGAATCATCGCCACTTTGTCTCCATAAATATCAATCTCAACCGGATCTTTGTAAAGTCGCGCGTCAACCCAGGTACGGGTAAATAAGTTTGCCTCATCAACCGCCAAATCATGGTTGGCATCAGGGGTGTTAGGGGTAATGGCGGTCACAGAAATATTCTTGGCCACACGCTTGCGAATAAATGCCGGAATAAAATCAAACGCCTTATCTTTGTCGTGGATGCTGCGCACCAAAAGCACGTCCTGGCCAGTATCTAAAATATCATCATAAATCCGCTTCACCCCATCCAAACCCTCATAAAAGGAAACCCCCGGCTTACCCGAAACCAGGTTAAACAAAGACACCAAGCTTCCCAAATGGGTAGAAAGCACCGCCGCAGCGTTTTCCGCCTCTTTTTGGCGCAGCGCCACCAACTCGGCCAATTTCCCTGGGTGCAAGGGCTCAAACACCGCCACTGCTCCCGGTGCATCCTTTTTCGTCACCAACCCTATTTCAATAAGCTGATCCAACACTTTATAGGCCAGGCCACGCTTGAGGGTGCTGGTTTTTGCGATCCGGCTGGCAGGGGAGGGCCCTTCCTTTAAAAGGTACTCATATATAGAGGCCTGTTCGGGGCTAAGGCCAAGCCGGGTTAATTCTTGGGTGTATGAAGCATTCATAAGTGGTGCTTATAGTATAGCAGAAAATAAATTGTCACGTAAATATGACAAAAAAGATAAGTAAAATAAGGCTTTTTATACTTATTTACCAATGAATAATAGCATACACCAATATATTTTTCACGAGTACTTGACAAATTAGTAAAGCTAGTATATAATGGGGTTGTAAGGATGAGATAAGGAAAACGAACGCGGAGCTCTTAAAAATAACAAAGGTTTTAGTAAGAAGGATGGCAGGCATATAAATGGCTCCTATCCTTCTTCCTAAAAGGAAGAGAGATTAGTTCTTTGAATAAAAAAAGTATAGCGATAGGTGATGGCGAGCGACCAATCTGATCTTGTGCTGTTCCGGTAGGGAATGGGTTTCCACCCAAAACCCCAAAATCACGCCCACGACACAAAAAATCTTGAGGCAAGTGTATCGGGCAAAACAGTACAGACGGTATCTGGACCGGTAAGCCAGAAAAAAAGAGAGAAGTCGTTCCACCAAGGAAACATCACCCGCGCTATAGCTTCATATTTATAGAGGTATACCTCGAACGAAATGAGTCGAGATGCCTCTACGAATAGTTAACTAACAATGAGTGCACCCTGCCGAAATTGGCAGAAGCCAGTTCCGACAGGGAACACTCCTTGAGTAGCATCTTTCTAAAAGGAGAGAGAGGTTTCACAAGGGAGAGCTTCACAATAGAAATTACCTAAAACCTAATTTCTTCCATACACAAGATAGTTTATTCACCAACGAGTTCGTGCTCGTATCAAACGGGAGCATTGGGTACCATATTTTAAAAAATAAGGCACCCAGAAGGGGAATAGATTATATCTTGGACATCATGAGTATTGTTAAAAAATACAAAATGATGGTTCTTGGAGGAGGTACTAGGGTTTAGCCACTAGCCAATAGGGTATAGTTGAAAACACAAAATTAATTCTTATGTTTAAAGCTATATGCTATAAGCTACACGCTATATGCTAATACTTCGTCCCTTGAATTGAGCTTACAAAGGAGAGAGAAAAAAACTTTGTGGCTCAACACAAGTAAAATTGAATAAAGATATTCAAGGTTTTAGTGATAACCTATGGGCGAAAATCCCATAAAAATCACGAGAGTAAATTATTACTCGAGGCAGTTCGTATTGGCCTTAACAATATGAAAATCCCAAAGGAGGGATTATGGAAAACATAAAAAGAGCAGCAAAAAAGATCCAATCCCTATTGGGATTGGATCTTCAAAGAATCAAATCCCAATCCGCACTTGCAGTGCGGATTGGGATTAGGGGGTCAATTTTTGTTGCCACGGTTATCGAACTGTGGCAATTGACCCATTGATTGCTCCCTGTCGTGAGACAGTGAGTACAACCCCACTCACATACTGGGTAATGTATGTGCGTCCGTCGCGACCGATATCGCGACAACACTCAAGGGGGAGCCATTGCACAGTCATCGCTCCCCACTTTACTTGAGCTTTATCAGGGAGAGAGAAAATTTCTTTGGTAAGCTCAAAGAAAGTATCGGGGCGCCGACCCGCAGGTGAAAATCCTGTAAAGACGGTTGGGTTTATAGATTTGCAGTTCCCACTCAAACTGCTCGACTGAGCTTAAGCTCGGCCAGACATAAACAGATTTCCAATTTCAAAATTAAGGAGATTTTATGTTCAAAAAAATCAATCAAATTATTGCGGTTGGCAGTGTGGATGGAATTTTGACAACCGCGGCAATGCTGCGGTTGATCGGAAACGAAAATATTGACCTGCTGTTTACGCAGGCCTTCGCTGTCGACAAAATTGATGTGGCTGCGTTGCAGCCCAGCCGCAAAATCGCGTTCGTTGACCTCGCGGTCAACAATCGCGATAAAGCAATGACAAAAAATTTCGTGACCGCGTTGCAAAACGCTGGCCATGAAATTGTCGCGGTGTGTGACGAACACTGTCGCGAAGATTGGTTTGAGATTTTGGGGAATTTTGATGGCCTTGCCATCGAGCCCCAAAGCCAAGCCAAAGGAGTTTTCAAATCCAGTGGCGCCGTACTGCGCAATGCAGTCGGCAATTTGCTGGATGATCATGGTCGAGAACTGTGCGAAGCGGCTGATGCCGGTGATCGCATGGACTTTTCGACTCACTTCGGTGGGGTCGTGAACCAAGCGGTGAAGTCGAGAATTGCCGACGACACCCGGCGAGTTCACTTGGCGAAACATTTCTCCCAAAACCAGAATTCGGACGAAACCATCCTTGGCTGGATCAAGGAATACGAGGTGATCCTGGCTAACCACCAGGAAATCTTGAATTCCAAGATCGACCTTGGCGGTGGAATTATCCGAGTGTCCACGATCGGTAAGGTGGTGGATATTACCACCCTCATGTCCACTCTGTATAAGAGTGGTGGCCGAGTTGTGGTGGTTGAGGGCGAGATGTTTAACAAGGCGGCTGGACGCAAAGAGCGTCAAGTCGCCTTCGGGACCAGCGAGAAGTTCGATCTTCTCGCTGCCGTTAAGGCGGTCGTTCCGGCCGCTAGCGGGTTCGCCCAAAAGGCGAACGTTCCGCTGGATCAGGAGCAGGCGGCTCTCGATGCCGTCCGTGCGCTCTTGGTCAGCTAGTAAACACTCCTGGGTAAGAGTATAAACTGCATCCGCGTCGGACTTCACGGCGTAAGAAGTTGAAAGCTACAGAATATCGTAGTCGTAAACATGGAAGCGACCACCCCCACCTTCTCGGGGAAATTCCAAAGGTGGTTGTCTGAGGTAATTTCCCCACCCTTTCTAGGGGGATGATTTTTTGTAAGCGGTGATTCTAGATATACCGCTTACGCACTTTTGGGGTTTGTGGAAACACACTCATGTTTTTACAAACCCTTTCTCATCTAAGCTGATTACCAAATGCTGTCATCCTAAGCGTAAGCGAAGGATCTCCGTTTGTGTATTGATATAAAGATTATCAGTAATCATTTTAGATGGGAAAAAAATTTCCCAACAAATAATCTGGCGACACCGGCCATAACAGGTGTGATTTTTTGGAGGTTCTTATGTTAGCGGATCTTATCAACAAGGGTGTCAAAGTTGGCACCTTTGTGAGCGAAGAAGCTGCTGCGGCGTACGCGGCAAAAAACAACTTGGCGGATTTCGAAGTCCGCCCATACGTCGCGGAAGAAATTCCGGCCGACGTATGCATTTACTGCGGTAATCGCGACTGTGTCGCGATTACCGCAGGGGAGTCAGTCTGCGGTTTTGACCCTGATTTTGAGGGGTAAGCCGCAAAAAATCCTGATTCTAGATCAGGATAAAAATGCACTAAAAAACCGGAGATTCTAGATATCCGGTTTCAAAAAGGGGAGCACGACCTGCACGGTCAACGCTCCCTTTCTCATCTGAATTTAGTAGTTGTGTCCGCCAGCTGGCGGAGCGAGCCTGCCTATTGGCAGGCAGGGATCTATAAATTAGTAACTTTAGATGGGAAATCACAGAAAGATTCCCAACCAAAAATTTGGCGGCACTGCGCCATAAATCAGTGCAAAGGAAGGGGGGTTCATATGTTGAACTTCACTTTGTTCGTAGACAATGGATCCGGGTCCCGCGAGGACCGGATCCAGAAAGAAATCGGCCCAGCTGTTGAAAAACAGCTGGGCTTGGCAATTATGATTCCGGGACTCAGCGGCATTATCCGCTGGGTCACGGTGGGAATCGACGGCCGCGTGGTCGTCGAAGACGTCCCCCAGGCGACTGGGATGGACGCGGACGAAACGTACTTCATCTACCCGGAAGGGCGGATGAAGTGCGACGTGGCGCCCCCGCGGCGTCACGAAGAAGGGGGTTTTAATACTCCCGATCCGATGGTGACTCGGACTCGGTAGTCACCACCAAAAAAACCTCCCTGTCGTTTCGACGGTGAGTTGCGGTAAAATCCTTCCGCGTGAAAGCATGGGTAAAAGTTTTTGTCCCCGTTTTTTTACAAAAATGGAGAGCCACAAGGAAGCAGAGCCTCAAAAATAAGGGGTGGCACACTCATG
>CAZXZC010000022.1:0-14103 GCA_964645125.1 uncultured Candidatus Saccharibacteria bacterium
TTTGTTGCGGGGGAGGGATTCGAACCCCCGTCTACTGGTTATGAGCCAGTCATGCTACCATTGCACCACCCCGCGGCGAATAAGCTTTTTCATAATACTTGTTTTTTTGTTATTGTCAAAAATAAAATTTATCAGTATTATGTGGTTGCTAGTTTTTATAGAAGCGAGCGGGTTTCAGTTGGCGGCGTAGCTCAGGTGGTTAGAGCGGGCGTTTCATAAGCGCCAGGTCACAGGTTCGAGTCCTGTCGCCGCTACTTTTTTCAGAAAAGTAAGGTATGATAAGAACTATATGGAACATGAGGTACAACAATTAATTGCAAGCGCGCGCGCAGAGATTGAAGGTGCTGATTCGTTAAAAAAAATTGAAGATATTCGGATTGCGTATCTTGGTCGCGCGGGGAGTGTGACGGCTGTGTTGCGTTCTTTGAAGCACTTACCCGAGGATCAAAAACGGATAGTCGGCCCAGCCGCAAACCAAGCGCGCCTTTCTATAGAAGAAGCTCTCGCTGCCAAAGAAACACAGGTGCGCAGCACCGCCTCGGTGTTAGACTATTCCACGCTCGCCAAAGCACAGGCAAGCGGCCACCTACACCCACTCACACAGGTGCAAGAGAAAATGACCCGCATATTTCGCGATCTCAATTTCTCCGTGCTTGAAGGCCCGGAGCTTGAAACCGAATACTATAACTTCGACGCACTAAACATTGCCCCCAATCACCCCGCACGCGACATGTGGGACACCTTTTGGATCAAACAGCCGGAAGCTATCACTGACCCAAAACGCAAACTACTTTTGCGCACTCACACCAGCCCCATGCAGGTACGGTTTATGGAAACACACACACCTCCGTTTCAAATTGTTATTCCGGGTCGAGTGTTTCGCTACGAAGCCACCGATGCAACACATGAGGTAAACTTCTACCAACTAGAGGGGTTAATGGTGGGCAAGCGCATAACGCTGGCAAACTTTAAATATGTAGTAGAAGCATTCTTCCAAAAGTTTTTTGGGAGTGGCATTGAGTTTCGCTACCGCCCAAGCTACTTCCCATTCGTGGAGCCTGGAGTAGAAGTAGACATTAAAGTGCCCGGCAAAGGCAACGGATGGCTGGAGGTATTAGGTGCTGGCATGGTGCATGATGCAGTGTTTGAAGCGGCTGGCTATAACCCAGGCGAGTGGCAAGGCTTTGCCTTTGGTATGGGTGTTGACCGCCTACTCATGATCAAGCATGAAATCCCTGATGTGCGCATGCTGTATTCAGGGGATCTGCGCGTCGTAAAACAATTTTAAACCCCATGAAAGAAACAGAGAATATTTTTTCACCAACCACACCCGAGCAATCTCAGGATACTGGCGCGCAGAAGCAGCCAAATTTTACCGATTTCCAAAAACAAGTTGCTGATCGAGTAAATAAACTATATATCGGAATAGAACCAGAATCGGTTGAGGAAGCAAAATTCGAGCCATACGGAGGTTTCGATGAAAACTCTATCAATGTATTAACCGTCGAAGATCTGCATCAGTGGAACGCAGTAACAAATTTCGAGAAGGAGGCGATTGAAAAGCAAGGGTACGACCCGCGCGAACTCGAAGAGTTTATGCGAGATTTTCACCGGTATCGTGAAGCAATAGAGAGCCAAGTAGATGATTTGCCAGATGATCGCGCAGTCTGGAATGCTCGGAAAATGTTTGCGCATCTTCTCGCTGACATTATAGAGGCTCTTCCGCAAACAGTAATATCGCGCAACGAGAAAACAGAAAACATTCCAGACATAGACGAAATAAGAGCTCGTCATAACGTCGAAATAGAGCAGAGAATGAAAAAATTTTCCGGCGGGCACCCAGAATCAACCGATGAAGATTTTACTAAGCCTATAAAACCACAAACATCTGCGCTTGATTCAGATTTTATCCACTAGCCATGAAATTCTCCTACTCACTTCTCAAAAAAATATATCCAGCCACGCCATCACTGCAAAAAGTGGCGGAGTTGTTGCCACTTCATACCTTTGAAGTAGAGGGGGTAGAAGGGGATATGATTGATATAAAAGTGTTACCCAACCGCTACAGCGATGCAGCCTCGCATGTTGGGATTGCTCGCGAAATTGCCGCCATAACCGGTAAACCATTTACCGCCCCAATACCAAAAGCACTCACCGCCACAAAAAATCCGAAATTGTTAAAAGTAGCCATTCAAGACAAAAAAGTATGCAGCCGCTACAGCTCCACGTATTTTGAAATAAAAAAACCGTTTGGCAAAAGTTCGCCCGCAATCCAACAAATATTGCGTACCTGCGGCATTAACCCCATAAACGCAATCGTAGACATCACCAACTACACCATGCTCGTAACCGGCCAACCCTTACATATTTTTGATGCCGACAAACTTTCAAAAACAAAAAAAGGCGTTCATGAACTTGTGCTGCGCTTGGGCGAACCCGGCGAGATTGTTACCACACTCGATAATAAAGAGGTGGCTGTTTCTGGTATTCCCGTAATTGCCGATAGCGACAAACCGCTTGATGTTGCTGGCATAAAGGGAGGGCGGGTTGCGGAAGTTACCAACACAACACAACGCTTTGTGCTCGAAGCCGCCTGCTTTGATGGCGCGACCATATTAAAGGCCAGTCGTGCCACTCGGGTAATAAGTGATGCGTCCACGCGGTTTTCGCACGGCTTAAGTCAGGCGAGTGTTGAGTGGGCTGTTGCGTATGCGGCAAAATTATACGCGCAGCTTGGGGCAAAATGTATAGAACATGTAGAAGTGCGCGTACATACCGAAAAAGAAAAACACATTGTGTTTGACCCGGCGGCATTTGCCGCGTTTATCGGAATGAACGTGCAAGCTCAGGAGGCTAAGGCAATCTTTAAGCGTCTGGATTTTAAAGAAGTGTCAGTGCCCGCAAAACTCAAAAAATCCTCCCCGGCGTTTACTGTGGTAGTCCCATCATGGCGCAGTGATATAGAAAACGCGCATGACCTCTATGAAGAAGTAGTGAGAATTGCGGGTGTGTCTCGTGTGCCCAGCGTTGCCCCCGCGATTGCGCTTGCAAACCCCATCTCCGACGATGTTGTACAGCTACAAGGGCAAGTGAAGCAGTGCCTAGCGCGGCTGGGAATCGATGAAATATACACCAGCTCGTTCGTATCAGAAGCGCAGGCGCAGTACGCAAAAGAAAAAAATCCATTTGGCGTGCCTGTTGAACCAATTGAGCTTGCCAACCCAATATCATCAGAAAAACAGTATCTGCGCGCCACCCTGGTACCAAACATTGCCGCAGCCACAGTCGCCAATGCTCGGTTCTATGATCGCTGCAGGGTGTTTGAAGTTGGGCACGTGGTCGGGCGCGTTGGGACAAAATCAGACGAAGCAATAGCGCTTGCCATAGCCCTATACGACAAAAAGCAAAGCGCCATGGTTCGTGAAGTAAAAGGAGTGATTGAAAGTATGTTCTATGAACTTGGCATTGGGGAATACGCAGTGTCTCGTGATGGCGTCATAACAATCGGCGCACAATATGTTGGCTCCATTGCGCACATACATCCAGAAACCAACATCCCGCTCACCGTATGCGAAATGAATCTTTCGGCGCTCTTGGCGGAGGTGAGTCAGGAGCGAGCATTCACACCGCTTGCCAAGTTTCCTTCAGTGGTGCGCGACATCTCGCTTCTCGTACGCAAAGAATATGGAATTGGTGAAATCGCCGATGCCATCTACGCACTGGCAAAGCAAAGGCACCTCGTCGATGTTGATCTGATCGACGAGTATGTTGATGAGGTAAAATTTAACGGGAGCCAAAGCCTCACGTTCCGGCTCGTATTTTGCGCGCCCAATAAAAGCCTCACCGATGCGGAGGTAAACGAAACATGCGCCGCCATCCAGATGCAGATCGCGCGTGATTTTTCCGCTCAAGTACGCTAGGGTAGTACTGTTTCAAAAAGGCATGTCGTCAATCCCCAAAGAAATACAACAAATAGGGTATGTTCTAGAATCAGCCGGGCACGCATCCTACCTCGTCGGTGGGTGTGTTCGCGACCTCTTACAGGGTCTGGTGCCGAAAGATTGGGACATCGCCACCAGTGCCACTCCAGAAACCATTCAGCAACTATTCCCCGACAGCGTCTACGAAAACGCATTTGGCACCGTAGGAGTCAAAACAAGATCCGAAAATCAAAGTGTCGCGGTGGTTGAAGTAACTACATTCCGCACAGAAAGTGAATACAGTGATGGTCGTCACCCCGATGCAATAGCGTTTGCCGCAACCATTGAAGAAGATGTAAGTCGTCGCGATTTTACAGTAAATGCCATGGCAATACGATTAAGCGACCACGCCGGCAGTGAGTACGATATCACCTCTGCAGAAATTGTAGATCCGTACGACGGCCAGGCCGACATGGAGCAAAAAATAATTCGCGCAGTAGGGGAGCCGCAACAGCGATTTGCCGAAGATGGCTTGCGCCTGATGCGCGCGGTACGCTTTGCTATGCAACTTGGGTTTACTATAGAGCACCACACCAAAGCAGCAATCAAAAGCCAATCAAGTTTGTTGGGGAGTATTGCCCCAGAGCGCATTCGTGATGAGCTCGTAAAAATTATTATGACGCCGCGGGCCGATGTAGGCATATACCTCCTTGAGGAACTTGGGCTGTTGCAATACATCTTGCCTGAACTGCGAGAGGGAATAGGCTGCACACAAAATAAGCATCACATTTATACCGTCATCGAGCATAATGTGCGCGCCTTAGCGTATAGCGTTTCAAAAGACTATTCGCTTGTGGTGCGCTTGGCGAGTTTGCTGCACGATGTCGGCAAACCTCGTTCAAAGCGTGGTGAAGGCCCGAACTCAACATTTTATAACCACGACTCAATCGGTGGCGTCATGACCACCAAAATGCTTGATCGCCTGCATTTCTCTCGTGACATCGTCAAACAAGTTTCTCATTTGGTGCGTCACCATTTGTTCTACTACAACGTGGGTGAAGTTACCGAAGCTGGGGTGCGGCGGTTTATTGCGCGTGTGGGTGAAGAGTGCATCGATGATTTATTTAAAGTTCGCGAAGCGGATCGTATTGGTTCGGGTGTCCCAAAGGCCGTGCCATACAAAGCGCGGCATTTGCAGTTTATGATTGACAAAGTTCGCCGCGACCCAATATCGGCTAAGATGCTTGCGGTCAACGGCGCCGATGTAATGCGCGTTCTACAAATCACTCCTTCTCCTCGAGTCGGAACTATCATTGCTATTTTGCTCGATGAAGTACTCGAAGACCCAACACGCAACACGAAAGAATATTTGGAAGAGCGCATGAAGGAAATAAGCAAACTATCAGATGTCCAACTTACCGAAATGACACAGAAGGCAAAACAAAAAGTGGCAGAAGCCGAAAGCGGGATTGAAGAAGAAATGAAGAAAAAACATTTTGTACAATAATGGACGTTCGCGTAAAACGGTTTTCGAAAGATATTCCACTTCCCGAATATCAAACAAAAGGCGCTGCCGGGTTTGATTTGCATGCGCGCCAGACCATAGAAATCCCTCCTCAAAAAGTAGGCTATGTGCCCTTAAACGTGGCCGTCGAAACACCGCCCGGACATTTTTTGCTCATCGCCGCTCGCAGCTCCACGCATAAAAAAGGACTCATACTCGCCAATGGCATCGGTATCGGTGACTCTGATTTTTGCGGCGACGAAGACGAATACAAAGCTGCATATCTTAACTTCACCGACACTCCAGTGGTCATAGAAAAAGGAGAACGAATCGCCCAAGGGATATTTGTAAAATATGAAACTGCCAATTGGGTAGAAACAGAGGTAATGGGAAATAAAACGCGCGGCGGATTTGGGAGTACGGGTTTTAAGGATGCCTGAAAATAAGGTATCATAAAAGATATGCGAGGCGTGTACAGTTTCTTCGACAAGCTCGAAGACAAAATCAGAGGCTTTTTAAGCCACTACCCCATTATCTACGCACTTATCGGTGGAGTCGGTGTGGTGTTATTTTGGCGCGGAGTATGGCATTTAGCTGATGAACTGCCCTTTATGACGAGCATTGTTTCAATCGCCAGTGGATCGATCCTCTTATTGGCCACGGGACTGTTGGTATCGGTGTTTATTGGTGACCAAGTTATTATTTCCGGACTGCGTGGCGAAAAGAAGGTTACCGAAAAAACCGAAGTTGAAGTCGAATATGAAATTGGCAGACTTGAAATGTTAGAGCGCGAAGTTCGGCAGCTTTCGCGAGAAATTGCTCGTCACCATGGTGAGTCTGAAGTACCACGCCCAGAGGGCGTGCGTACACCAGTCAAGCGGGTAAGAAAAATATAAATTACAAACATATGCAACAAAAAAATCTTGTACTCGAACAAGGGCTTCCGCTTGTCTTGACCGGAGTGGTGTGCGCACTACTAACCGCAGTGCTCGCGGGCGAGGTGTGGGCACTGAACCATTTTTTTGCCGCCGGCATATCACTGCGTCTTCGTTGGTATGACATTGTGGTTGGATTAACAATCTACCTCAAAACCTCTATTGATTTTGCCATTTTCATTGGTCGGCTCATGCAAAACAATACTGGGTGGCGATCTCGCGTCGCGATAGAAATTGGAACTGCAGTCGGCAATGCCGCAGGCACTCTCATTATTTTGTTGGTATGGTCATTTTTCAAAGAAATTCGGTGGTTGTTGGCCATCATGATATTTATCGCGGCACTTGTGCTGTTCCGGCTCGCCCAAGATGGGTTAGAACATGCAGATGATCATGACGGCAAATATCCGCGTGCATTTCAAAAAATGGTAAATGTGTTTCGAAAATTTTTGAACAGCGCCAACGCGCTCATCGCACCAATCCTTAAATACGTAGTACCAAGCCTAAGGGTAAATGAAAAAGCATCCACGAGTTTTTGGGGGTTGTTCGTATTCTCATTTTCCGTCCCATTTATTTTAGGCCTCGATGATTTTGCGGGGTACGTGCCACTGTTTTCGGTGGTTAATGTGTTTGGATTCGCCATCGGCGTATTTGTTGGCCACATGATTTTAAATGCACTTCTCTATATCTCGCCGCATACGACAATAACCGCAGTGAAAAATCCTATTATTTCTTTCTTAGGCAGCGTTGCGTTTGTTGGCCTTGCCTTCTGGGGTTTTTACGAAGTTATTCATTTAATCGGATTCTAGTGTCGGGCTGCCGAGAATCGAACTCGGTCTTTACGCACCCGAAGCGCACGTACTACCGGTATACTACAGCCCGTTACTGCCAACAATACCGAATTGTCACCAAAGAATAAAGAGTTGCGCTAGTTTTATAGCGCCTATGCTACAATTACTGGTATTATGGCATCAAATCTTACCCTCGTAACTGCGTTTGTAGCTGGTATTGTTTCGTTCTTGGCTCCGTGCGTACTCCCAATCGTTCCTGGGTTTTTGGCATACCTTGCAGGCTCAAGTAGTGCGACCGATAAAACTCGCCGGTGGCAGATTTTTGTAAACAGCATCTTTTTTGTCCTGGGCTTTTCGCTGGTGTTTGCGCTCTTGGGAGTACTCCTGAACGGGGTACTTGCAACGGCTAGTGCCAGTATTCAAATATGGCTGTCGCGCATTGGGGGAGCGCTTATTATATTTTTCGGATTGTATTTAGCAGAAATTATCAGCCTGCCATTTTTGGAGCGCGAATATAAAATGTCCGTAAGCACTAAGTTTTCTTCTCGGTACCTTACCTCGTTTGTATTCGGTGCCGCATTTGCAGCTGGGTGGACGCCATGTGTAGGGCCGGTATTGGGCGCAATTTTAGGACTCGCCGCATCACAGCCTGGTTCGGCCTTCGCGCTCTTGGGCAGCTACTCACTGGGCTTGTCGGTACCATTTTTGCTGGTGGGTGCATTTGCTGCCCAAGCCTCTGCATTTATTAGTCGCTTCATCGGCATTGTTCGCTACATCAACATTGCCTTTGGCGTATTGCTTATCGCGCTTGGCGTGTTGGTGTTTACCGGAAGCTTAAGCCTCATTGCCAATTTCGATTTCCTGAATCGATTTTTACTTTCATAAAATTCACATGATTAAAAAACCACTACTACTTGCGGTTGTATTGATTGGTGTCGGTGTATCAATTTGGTTTGTGCAATCTCGGTTCGCAAAGCCCACTGCTACCGGCACCAAACAAGAAATTATTCTCGATGGCCTAAAGCCCGAAACATGTGAAGCCTCTGGTAACTGCACCTCAACACAGGCGGCGCAAACTACTAACATGCCCACACCCGTTGAAACCAAAACTCGCCAAGATAGCAAAAAAAGTCAGTACCCCCGCGCGATTGAGTTAGCAGGAATTAGTGGATACCTTAACACAAAAGAAGGGTTCAAGCTCGCTGACGTTGTGGGAAAAAAAGTAGTGCTTGTTGATTTTTGGACATACAGCTGCATTAACTGCCAAAGGACGCAGCCATACCTGAATGCGTGGTATGAAAAATATAAAGCTCAAGGATTAGAAATTGTTGGCGTCCATACGCCAGAGTTTGAATTTGAAAAAGACAAAGCAAATGTGGCGGCGGCAATTGAAAAATTCAATATCAAATACCCAGTCGTGCAAGACAATGACTACCAAACATGGGGCGCCTATGCGAATCGCTATTGGCCCCGCAAATACTTAATCGACATCGACGGCTACATTGTGTACGACCACATCGGCGAAGGGGGATACGATGAGACGGAAGAAAAAATTCAGGAGCTATTGAAGGAACGCAATATGGCGCTCGGCCAAAATATGGATATTCCAACAGGCACCACTCAACCTACCAATATAATTGCAACCGATACTACGAAGGCTATGAGCGTGGAGACATATTTTGGCGCATCACGAAATGAATTTTTAGGGAATGGAAAAACGGGCACAGTCGGAGAAAGTAATTTTGTTATTCCTAATACCGCCCTCGCCAAACCAGGTACACTGTATCTAGGAGGGAAATGGAATATCAGTAGTGAGTTTGCCGCATCAGCAGAAAAGGGCGCGCGCGTTTTATTTAAATATCAGGCAAAGCATGTATACATCGTTGCCTCATCAGCTAAGCCGGCAACAGTAACCGTTTTGCGTGATGGCGTGGCAGTGGGAAGCTTTGCGGCAGCCGATGTAGTAGACGGCAAAGTAACCATCTCCACCAGCCGGTTGTATAAATTGATTGATGAAAAAGACTACGGCTCGCATACTATAGAATTGGTATTTGATGAGCCAGGGGTGCAAGTCTACACGTTTACGTTTGGATAAAAAGTAGCCAACCAGCCTTCGCTATGAAAGAGCTTCGGCTTGGCGAGGTAGGGTATAGCCAAAAGGGTTTGGGGTGAAAATAAGAAATAAAAAAGCGCGACCGATGTAAATCGTTTCGCGCTTTTATAAAAGCCTGCAGGTGTTTGATTTTAGCAATTTTGATATTTCTTTCAGTGAATCCCAAGTTCATCATAACCTTTTTGAATCACAGGAGATTCTGCGGGAATTTCTTCTTCGCTCTCATCGCTATCCAGATCGTTATCACGAAGACTGGGTCGATTTGGTGGGGGACCCAAGCTGCTACCCACCTGACTCATGGGAGGGCCTGGTCTGGTAATTTCTGGTCGTGCTGTAATGTTGCCCTGTTGTCTTTTAGGCATAAATACCACTCCTTATTAATACAGTAAGTTGACTGTTAATTTGGTGAATCGCACCCAGATACTGAGCATAAAATACAACTTTTTACCAAAAAGTCAATGTTTGAGGGTAGGTGATGAAGGTCGGTCAAAACCCCAATTTTGGCCTATTTTGTTGTTATATTCGCGCAACAGAATAAGATAGGCCTACCAAGGGTTTTGAGCCAAAACCCTTGATTTTACTACGTTTTTAACCACACATCACTTGACTTTTGGTGTCAACTGGTCTATACTGGACCCTACAACTTAAAAACTAAGATTACTTAAGTTGATATGCTGAAGTGGCTGATTTTTTTTCTAGGGGGAGTAATTCCAACAGAAAAATACCCGAAGTGGACAATGCCCGGTGGTTGCTAGAAAACCACTACCGATGGGTAAATACATCAACAATGCAGCTGTGCGATGGGCAGTAGGGAGCGTGATAGGCGGTCTACTTATCGCAAACCCGAACGCAATAACCGCAGCTACTTCATACGGAATTACGGCTCATGCCCCAACGGTGGGTGCAAAGGCTCACATGGTAGAAGTTCAGGAAGCTGCCCGAGCAGTAGCCCGAAACTTGGCCAACGATGTGATGGAGCGTATTGCAAAGTGTGAATCCGGCGGTCGCCAATTCGACGAAAAGGGTCGAGTGGTACGCGGAATCGTAAACCCTGCCGACGTAGGAAAATACCAAATCAACTTGGACTCATGGTTCAAGAAAGCGCAAGAGCTTGGGTATGACCTCTTTACTGAAGAAGGAAATACCAAGATGGCGATGTACCTATATTCAAAAAATGGTACGCGCGACTGGAATGCATCACGCTATTGTTGGGATCCGGATTTTAAAAAACCGGAACTCGTAGCAAAAGCAAGTGCGCAAACGGTAAGCGCAAAGTAATCGATATGTTTTTTACAAACCCCCTCGTTCATGAGGGGGTTTGTGTTTTGAGATTCCTCAATCCGCCGGCCGGCGGATTCGGAATGACTAATGAAGTATTCATTGGGATATGAGTTTATGCATGCACGATCCAGGGTTTACGTTTTGCGCTCTACGATCTGTGCTATTATTAAAACTAATGGATGCACTCGATCACGAACTTATTTTGCAAAAAATAAATCAGCAGCAAGAGCTGCTCGAAAAAATATATAAATCGGTCGAGAAAACACGAAAGTATTTTATGTGGACATTAATTGCCACCGTTATCACGTTCGTGTTGCCATTAATCGGCCTCCTCTTTGCCGTCCCATATTATTTACAAACCGTACTCCCGCAATACCAAAGTATTTTGAATTTATAAAATAAAAAGACATGCGCTGTAAAAAATAAACGCATGCCTTTTTTAATCTCTATCGATCAAGTAATTGCTATAGCTTATAGAGTACTTCAACCGAAGGAGCTTTTTCTTGATCAGTCGGTCCAAAAAACATCTTGTTCCAGCCATAATTGGGATCATCCGTGTTCTTAATAACTCCGAGGCTGTGAAATTGCAAATCATCGGCCAATTGTTCCCATAAGGGGTCCAGGTTATTCATAGCTTCTTCGCTTTGCACGCGAAGCGTGATCATGATCCCGTCGCCCTCAATTTCAAAATAATCCTTAAAACCATTGATTAACTCAAAATAAGGATGATTTTTAATCTCCATCATATCTTTTTCTGATTCATTACTCACGCCAACCTCCTGACTGCTAAACGGAAATTGTTCATTCATAGGTTTGATATACAAGACAAGTATACCAGCTTCAAAAACAACTGCATCACTCATACGGTGTTTTGTGGATAGTGTCAACATATGAAGGCTGGTTAACCCATGTACGGTGTTGTGTTATCATAGTCCCATGGACAACACCTATTTTGAAGAAAAAATGGATCGTGAACGCCGGCGTGAGGCAGATCGCCAAAAACATAAACAAGGCAATACAAAGGACAAAGTAAAGAAATTATTCGCCCTCTTTGTGGTGGTACTGGTGGTTGCGGGCTTGGTAGGCAGCATCATTCCATTTAATCCTGCCCCGAGCAGTACAACCCAGCAGATAGGGGAGATACCAGCAGTAACCAGTGCTGATTGGATATCAGGCAACGTAGATTCAAATATAGTGTTTGTGGAATACGCGGACTTTCAGTGTCCGGCGTGTGCGGCGTACCACCCGTTATTAAAGAAATTAAAACAAGAGTATGGAACCAAAGTAAAATTTGTATTCCGTCATTTTCCACTTACGCAAGTTCACCCCAATGCACTGCTTGCTTCGTACGCGGCAGAAGCGGCCGGTGCCCAGGGAAAGTTTTGGGAAATGCACGACAAATTATTTGAAACACAAAGTGCTTGGTCTACGTCTGCCAATGCGCAGTCTCTATTTGAATCATATGCTGGCCAATTGGGCCTGAATGTTGATCAGTTTAAAAAAGATATAGACAGCGGGAGTACTTCACAGAAAGTAACGAGCCAGCAGTCGGGTGGCACCTTGGCCGGAATAGATTCAACTCCAACCTTCTTTATCAACGGCAAAAAAATCCAAAATCCCAACAGTTACGAGGCTCTAAAAAATACACTTGAAGTGGCGCTGCCGAAGTAGGGAAAAGCCTGTAACGCCAGTTAAAAAACACCTGTTTGGCCTAGCTGACCAAACAGGTGTTTTTATGCCTTATATATAGTACCGCCATTGCTTGACATTGGAGTGACACAAACGCTATAATCTGAAAACGCTGAAATCGTTGCATGTCACCCATGAAATCTTGATGAAGCCAAACGCTTTATAAAGAACAGTGCGTGATTCGAAAGACCCACCAGAAAATTTGCCAATTCCATATGGCTGTTGAGAAACACAAAATGTTCACACAATTATCCAATTGTTTGTGTGGAATAAGTCAGTATTGGGATGGTTGGTATTAAGGGCGAATGGTGGATGCCTAGACATCAAAAGGCGACGAAGGACGTAGCGTAGCGACGATACGCTTCGGGGAGGCGCGTAGCAGCCGATGATCCGGAGATTTCCGAATGGGGAAACCCCATGTGGTAAACCCGCATGACCTAGATCCTTTATGGATCAGGAGCAAACCCACTGAAGTAAAACATTTCAGTAAGTGGAGGAATAAAGAATAAAATTTCATTCCCTGAGTAGCGGCGAGCGAAACGGGAGCAGCCCAAACCTATCGTATTCGCAAGAATACATCGTAGGGGTTACAAGGAAGAGACACTGAAATTATGTTTATGACATGAATCTATACTCTTAGGCGCATGTCATAGGCATGGTTTTAAGGAGAAGTTACCAATTTCGTGTGTTAGCTGAAGCGCGCTGGAAAGCGCGGCCAAAGACGGTGATAGCCCGGTAAGCGAAAACTACGAAACTTTTTAGTTTCTTTTCTTAAGTAGTTCGAGGTAAAACAGCTTCGAATGAAGTCGGCAGTACTATCTGCCAAGGCTAAATACTTTTGATGATCGATAGTGAACTAGTACCGTGAGGGAAAGGTGAAAAGCAGGCCGGTGAGGCCGTTGAAATAGAACCTGAAACCATTTGTTTACAAGAAATTGAAGTCCGAATGATACATGCCGCAAGGCAAGTATCTGGACGACAATGTGCCTATTGAAGAATGAGCCAACGACTTATTATATGTTGCTTGCTTAAGCACCTTCGTGGTGTGCAGGCATAGCGAAAGCGAGTTTTAAAAGGCGTTTCATCGCAAGATGAAGGCAGCATATTATAGACCCGAAGCCAGATGAGCTTACCTTGACCAGGTTGAACCCCGGAGAAATCCGGGGGGAGGACCGCACCCGTGGGTTGTTCAACACCTTGGGATGAGTTGAGGTAAGGAGTGAAAAGCTAATCGAATCTGGTAATAGCTGGTTCTCTCCGAAATAGTTTTAGGACTAGCGTTCGGAATCGTTTTATTGGGGGTAGAGCTACTGGTTGAGGTGTAAAGGGAGAAATCTCGACATCTCAGTCAAACTCCGAATACCGATAAAAAACAACCGAATAGTCAGTACGTGGGGGCTAAGCTCCATGTACGCGAGGGAAAAAGCCCAGACCATCATCTAAGGTCCCCAAATTCATGCTCAGTGCGAAAGGTAGTCATGCACCATAGACAGATAGGAGGTTGGCTTAGAGGTAGCCATCCTTTAAAGAGTGTGTAACAACTCACTATTCGACGGCAGGGAGCGCCGAAAATGTACCGGGACTCAAGCATACTACCGAAGATATGGATTTGCAGACTTCATTGAGGAAATAAAATTATTTTCTCGAAAAAATAAACATGTGAATTTTTTCACATACACCGGAATAGCTTAACGGTAAAGCATATGGGCTAAGTACCCATACATGAGGGTTCAACTCCCTTTTCCGGTATGAGGGTCACACTTCCTAAGAAGGTGACTGAATAAGTCCTAAAGTAACTTATTCGAACAGAGAAAGCCATTGTGCTTTCTCTGTTCCTCAAACAAAATTTCGGCAAGCGCGCAAAAAATAAAAA
>CAZXZC010000023.1:0-6728 GCA_964645125.1 uncultured Candidatus Saccharibacteria bacterium
ATTCGGCGACCTAATGAAATAGGTCGCCTGGGGGAAAATCCCAAGAAATGTCTAATGTGGCCTTCTTTGTTCTTTTGGTGGAAGTTCAGTAAGCCTCCTCAGAATCATATCGCTTGTAGTGTGGGAGGTAACGTGGTTCATGAGATTTTGATCGTATCGGTAAATTCCGATAAGCAAATCAGCAGCGGCAACATGACGATCCCGAGAGGGCAATGCAACATCTTGAAGTTCATAGAGGTGCATGAAATTGTCACGCGTGCCTGGATCAATAAGAAAGCCATGTTCGAGAAATTCTGACTTTTCATCTGCCATGCACGTGACCCACAAATTGGAATAGAGAGGGGGCTCGATGAGATTACAACATCCGCTCCATTCCAACTCAGAAATCCCTGGAAATTGATCTTTGGTGCGAAAATTTCTCATCCGGCGAAACTCTCGAAATGAAAGGTAGTTTGCCAGATAAGTTGTTCGTTCGACCAGATCAGCCTCAAATTCATTTTGACGATTTTCGCAAGTATACGGAGTCAAATTGTCTGCATGGCTTTGGATTGTAATCCGTGCTACTTCTTGAATCTCAAAAAACGTGTGCTCGAAGCAAAGCAGTGGATACTGAAGTGCAACTGCAATACCAGGTATCCACGCATCGCAAGGAGCATCTTCTGGATGCAGGTGAGTGAATGCGAAGCAGCCTTGAATGCTTTGTTTTGCTGAATTGCGCGCGCACTCAGCAAGGGGTTGGGGAATGACGGAGAATGGCAGAGGAAGAGAGAGCACCTGCTGCCACATGTAATCCTCATACTTCTCTTGCATTTTGGAGCAAAACGCAAGATATTCCCAAGCACTTCTATGCTGAACTTGTCTCGTACATCCATACTTATCCAGAAGCTGTTCCATGGTAAGGGTAGCTTTGGGATTAAGCACGATGCGAATGCTTCGTGCGTGATATGGGCAGACAAAGATCAGTCCATAGATGATTGTGTTGAGTTCCGTGAGAATCGGCTCAACGAGTTCGCGCACAGGCTCAACGCCGCGCAACTTGTTCAATAGTTCGCTGATCTTTAAGTTTATCGCAGCTAATCCACCGGAGATAAACAGATCGAACAGTGGAAGAAGTTCAAGGAATTTTGCAAATTCCTTTTCTGTTTGATACAGGTGGCCTCTATTGGCAAATTGCGCCAGAGTTCCGTGAATGTATTTAACAGTTTCGGGCGACTGAGCCATTGTTTTGGCAAGTTTTAAACCCGCCAGAAAACTCTTTTGGCCTGACCCGGCATGGTTTGTAAATAATTCGATATCTCGAATATATTGGTCCAAATGACCAACAAGGGTCGCTTGCGGCAAAAATCTCACATCAACCATACAGTAATCCTCCATAAAAAAGATAAATTGACAACGCTGTTAGTATATAACCAACAGAGGAATTCTGAGACAAATAATATAATAAAAATATAAATATGTCAATATTTGTAACTACCAAAAAACACCGAGCTAAGCTCGGTGTTTTTTTATTCCTTGACTTACTATTGGCTACTGGCTATACCCTAAACCCTGACTTCTATTTCTTCGTCGTCGTTGGAGTTGCGGTGGTCTTGGTGGCGTTGCCTTCCGTTTGCATCATTACATTCTGTCCTTCGCTCCAATACATCATCTTTGGAGCAGACGCTCGAAAGTGTGGGCCAACAAAATCGTTGCCCATCCAACCAGCTTGGCCGCTGATGATGGCTTTGAGCTCGCCCAATTTCATGCCAAAACTAAACACCAATAAAATGACGATGATGCCAAGTACCCAGCGCCCAACTGAATGCCTACTGCCGTGGTACATACCAGCACAACACTCACACGCGCCACAATTCATGCACATATTATTTGCACCGTTTTGCATCATTGATTTTTTTGATTCTGCCATTGTATAAAAATAATTTCCTAACCGACCTTTCTCGTATGTATTCATTGTACTCCACAAAAGAAAAAACCAAGATGTGAATAAATGAAATAATAAATTAACAAATTAACGGATTGTGGATTAACGAATTAAAAATAAATAAGAAGATACTAAAATGCTTAATGTGTTCTTCGGTCATGGTGGTGTACAATAGAGCCATGAAGTATATAGGTGCATTCATGTTAGGTGCTGTTGCCTTGGCCCTGCCATTTTTTGGTAATGCCGGAACAACCGCGTCTATAACCATAACTCCCTCAACGGTGATTCAGGGTGAGCCAGCACTCATTACCATTACGAGTACATCTGGTTCGGCAGTGCTCACTACAAGTGCCGTAAAAAACTTAAAAGTAGCTACAGCGGTAGTTCCAACATTTACCCGCAACGGGCAAACACAAGGGATATACGGAGTCGATATTCATAAAAAACCAGGCACATATGATGTGGTGGCAACGTTTACCGATGGCACCACCGCGACTGCACAACTCGTTGTAACAGAACGGCCGCACAAAGAAGCAGTACTGGCAATACCGGAAAAATTAGGCGGCAACACACCCGCTGCGGTAACGAATGTCGTCTCCACCTTGGCGAAAGAAAACGCCACACTCGAAAACTTAAAAACTGGCATCAAAACATTTTGGACGAAGACGTTTGGCTACCCCGTAAAAAATCCTGTCGTAACTGACCCGTACGGGTATGATCGCTTAACGGGTGATTCCACCATCATCCACAAAGGCACGGACTTTAAAGCCGAGGTGGGAACTCCGGTGCTTGCCATTAACCGCGGCGTGGTGCGCGTAGCTCGCACATACACGGTGTATGGAAAAACCATCATTGTTGATCATGGCCTTGGGGTGCACAGCATGTACATGCACTTATCAAAAATTTCGGTAAACCCGGGCGAGCTAGTACAAAAAGGGCAAGTAATCGGGCGCTCTGGCGACACCGGCTATGCCGAAGGCCCGCACCTGCATTTAAGCATTAAGGTAGCCGGCATCTCCATTGACCCGATGAAATTTTTTGAAATCCTGGGAGAGAAATAGAATACAAGAATTAAGAAGTGAGAATAAAGAATTAAGGTTTTATACAGAATGTATTTTCTGTACTAACCATAATTCATACTTCTTTATTCATTATTCTTGTGTTTACGCTTCTTCGCTCTGTGCCGGCGTGAAGTGATCGGTTGGTTTCACCAACATGAAAAACAACAGGGGAACGAAGAAGAGGGTTAAGAATGAGGAAAGCGAAAGGCCGAAAATAATGGCTCCTCCCAATGACGTCCATGTTTCATCAGAAAGCGTAATCGGCAGGATACCAAATATCGTACAGATTGAGGTGATAAAAATTGCCTCCAAGCGTGACTTGCCAGCGTCAACGATGGCTTCAAAAAATGGAATGCCACTCTTCAAGTTCAAGTTCATTTTATCTACCAGAATAATCGCGTTTTTCACCACGATGCCAAACAGGGCTAAAATACCGATTAATCCTGGGAAGCTAAGCGCGACATTGAAAAATGCCATGCCGAAGAACACGCCGATTAAAGCCAATGGAATCGTAACGAGTACAATAAACGCCTTGCGGAACGAGTTGAACTGCACGATTAAAGTTGCAACAATAAGCGCCATCGCAATCACCATTGCTTCGATAATAGAAACAACTGATTCAGCATTCTGCTCATTTTGTCCGCCATAGGAAATGGTATAGCCAGGGGGAAGGCGATAGTCAGAAATGTTCTTTTGGAACTGTGTTAAAATCAGGTTTGAATTGGTACTAGCATCTGCTCCCGATGAAAGCACTATAGTTCGTTTTTGGTTGATGCGCGTAATGGCATCTACCGATGGTTTTAATTCAACGCGTGCCACGTCCTTCAAAAACACGCTCTGCTTGCGCAAGTTTACAATCTGCAAATTTTGAATCTGCGCCAAAGTGGGGATGGTGGCAGTATCAAATCGCGCCTGAATTTTTATTTCTTTGTTGTCTTGAATGATAGTGCTGATCTCACTACCAGAAATTGCCATGCGCAGCGCCGAGCCAACATAGGCAGCGTTTAATGAGTTGCGCTCGAGGGCTTGCGGGTCGAGTACAAATGTATAGTCGGGGGCTGAATCTTTGAGTGAAATGTCTACGTTAATAACACCAGGGATTGACGCAAGCTTGGGCCGCAAGTCATGGGCAATGCGTGTAATGGTTTCTAAGTTATCACCAGCAATCTGCGCCTGGAATGCCGCGCCTGTTGGCGGGCCACCTTGCTGGGCCGTGACTTTAATGGTCGCGCCGCCAATTGTTTGTAGCTTGTCGCGCAGCACCGTTGCAAAATCATACGAGGTAATAGACCGCTGATCTTTTTCTTTTAAGACGATGGTAATAGAAGCCGTGTTGCTGGTATCGCGGAAACTTGCTTGGCCTGATGCGGCACTCGGCCGGCCAGTGATGGTGGCAAAATTAGCAATTTCAGGGTAGTGAACGAGCTGTTCTTCAACGCGTCGCACAATCGCATCGGTTTCCTCAAGTCGTAAACCCGTTGGTGCTTGTACGTCGATAAAGACGAAGTCTTGGTCTGAATCGGGGAAGAAGATAGTTTGCACCAAGCCGGTCGCAGGCAAAATAAGCGAAACCAAAAACACGCCTGAAACAATAAGCACCGTTTTTACGCGCCGGGGCTTAGTAGCCATAATCCACCGCATTGCTTGTTCATACAGGGGAATGAAGCGGTCAAATTTTAAGATGCCATGCATGAGCCGGTCCAAGAAGCTTGTTTCGTGGTGGGCACTACTCTGGAGGCGTAACTTTTCTTTGATGCGCTCATCTGAAGCCCACTCTTGTTGCATAAGTGTTTCACTCACCAGCATGTTTTCGCGTCCGCCTTTTTCGTACCACACAATAAGCCACACTTGTAGTGCGGTTAACGCAATGCCAATACCAAAGCCCCACCATCCACCAATTGCAAATGCAGTTCCCAATACAACAAGTAATGCCAATTCAAGCGCCACGAAATTGTGCCGAGTGAGTCGCACGCGCTCAAGAACCGCAGCCAATGGATGGTTGATCATCAACGCAATAAATAGCGATGAGATAAGTGTGATGGAAACAGTAACGGGAATAGAGCGAATATACTGACCGATAATGCCAGTTGCAAACAAAAGCGGCAAAAATGCCCACACGGTGGTAAGGGTTGTGGTAAACAATACCACTTTAAAATCGTTGAGTACCAAGAGCACCGCTTCTTCTGGAGTAAATTTACCCGAGCGTAAATACTGCTTGGTGGCCGACACCACTACAATGGCATCGTCGACGAGTAGGCCCAATGAAAGAATAAGTCCAAACAGCGATAAAAAATTTAATGAAATACCAAGGCCTTTTAATGCGGCAAATGTCGCAAAAAACACCAAGGGGATCGCAAGTCCCGCAACTAATGCCTCTTTTAAACCGACAATCAAAAACAAAATCACAAACACCAAAAGCACGGTAAGTAAGAAATCGTGAGTCAATCGATTAAAGTCACGCTCAATCAGTTTTGAAAAATCTTGCGACACGTCATAGGTAATACCCGGCGGCATCTGCGCAATAGCCGCATCGGTTGCTGTGCGAGCTGCTGCCACGGTTTCAATAACGGAAGCGCCGCTACGCTTGATAAGAGACAAGGTAACTGCATTTTGTGGTTGGCTTCCGTCAATAGAGAGTCTGGCGTAAGAACTGCGTTTGATAGCAGTCTCAGTAACCGTTGCCACATCTTTTATAAACACAACTGCCCCGGCATCGGTGTGTGTGATGGGCACATTTTCAATATCGCGCACGCCGTATAGTCGGCCATCAGAGCGCACAGGGTATACAAATCGTGCGCCTTCAAAATTGCCAGCAGGGATAGCAAGGTTTGTGGCGGCAATTGCCTGATTTGCCTGATCGGCAGACACGCCATAAAAGAGGAGTCGTTGCGGGTCATAGGCAACCTGATACTCTTTTTGATCGCCACCGGAAATATTTACCTCGCGTACTCCCGGTACTTTTTCTATCTCATCTTGAATTGTTTCTGCATATTTGCGAAGCGCAAACCCATCGTATGGGCCAGTAACTACAATAGTCCACACTGGCTGATCATCTAAGGAAATTTCTGTTACCTGGGGTTCTTTTGCGTCAGTCGTGAGTGTTGTTTTGAGAGTGGTTACTTTATCTTTCAAGCGACGAATTGCATCGTCCAAATCTTCGCGCGCGTCAAACTCAACCGTGACCGAAGAAAATGAGTTAGCGGAATTTGAGGTAATTTTTTTCACGCCCTTTAAGCCCGCCACTGCCGTCTCTACTTTTTTAGTCACGAACTCTTCCACATCAGCAGGGGACGCACCAGGGTACACGGTGGTCACCACGGCAATTGGAATTTTTACCTCAGGGTTCGATTCGCGTGGTAATGTGGCAAACGCGTACAACCCAACGCCGGTTAAGACCATGATCATGAGTAACACCACCCGAAAATTAACCACAAAAAAGTTCAAAAAACTCTTACGCAGTTCTGGGTTAAAATTCAATTGCGCCAAATACCGCTCGTCAGAAGACTGATGAGTAGCAGGTGTTTGGGTTGGCGAAGAGTTGTTTTGTTGAATATCCATGGAATATAAAAAGCAAAGTCTTAACTGTTGGTGGCAATCTCAACCTCTTGGCCATCGATCAAATCGTAGGCTTGGGTAATAAGGGTGGCGTTTGCATCAAGCCCCGAAACCACTTGCACTGTTTCGCCAAGCGTGAGACCCAAGGTCACTGCATGCTCATGTACCACATTTTTTTCATCAACGGTGTA
>CAZXZC010000023.1:6738-13575 GCA_964645125.1 uncultured Candidatus Saccharibacteria bacterium
TACACAAAGGCAGACCCGGGCACAATCTTCACGGCCGACAACGGCAGGGTGAATACGGGCGTGGTACTAGAAGCAGTAACCTGCTCATTTGTTTGAATAGAAAGCGACACGCTTTGCCCAACTACAAGTGTTGAAGAAGCAACACGTGAAGCATCAATAAGCGCGTTGATCTCTACTTTTTTTGTAAATGGGTCAATACTTGGAGCAACACGACTTATGGTGGCAGTTGTACTTGAGTTTAAAATCGTAACCATCGCGCCTTCGGAAATAAGTTGCGCATCAGCGCCAGCCACGAACGCTTTTATCTGTAAGCCAGAAACATTCACAATAGAAGCAACTGTTTGCCCGGGGGTAAGTAAATCACCAACATGCACAGCGACGCCGGCAATGGTGCCAGAAATTGGAGCGCGCACCTGTGTTTTTGCATATTGCGCCTGCAGGCCCCGCACTGTCGCCCATGCTGCATCAACTCCGGCCTGTGCCGCAGCAATTGTTTCGGTGGTTGCACCTGATTTTTTTAAGTCAAGTTCCTGTTTAGCGCGGTCAAGCGTTGTTTTTGAAGCAGCAATAGATTGCTGCTGACCGCTTGTCTGAGCTGCCGCACCAGTGATACTGCTGCGTGCTGCCGTCACAAGTGTGCGATAGGTGTTTGCGGTATCGGTGCTTAAGCCTGTTTGCGCTTGCACTGCATCCATGAGTCGATTGCCAAACGTACGAAGCACATCAATATGTTTGTTGCTCGAGGCAAATACTCGGTCAAAATCAGTAGGAGATGAATTGGTAGAAAGAGTATTCAGTTCAGCCCGCCACGCCGTTAATTCTTGATCAGAAATCACACGCCCAGCTTCAACATCATTTTTTACCTGCGAATCTTTTACAGGGAAGCTTAAGTGCGCGCTCGAGGAGTCTGTTCCAATAAAGAGTGGATCAATCTGCTTACGAATCGCATCATCACTTTTTACATAGGCATCATTTAAATTTGTTATCGCGTTAGCGTAGGCAGTTTTCAAGTCGCTTTGAGCTTTGTCATATGATCCCTGTGAAATTTGTAGATCTTCTGGCCGCGCACCATTTTTTAGTTCAGCCAAACGAGCTTCCGCACCCCGCGCGCTGGCTTGGGCCTGTGCTACTTGTGCTGCAAAATCCCCTCCAGATAAAGAAACCAACAATTGTCCCTGAGAAACCACGTCGCCAATTTTTACAAAAATTCGCTCCACCGGAGCTGACACTTGGCTGCGCAATTGTGCCTGGTCTATCGACTCTAAAGTCCCTTCGGTTTCGATGCGATCCGGCCTTAAGCTAAAACTCGAAGCCGCGGCCGTCGGCACGCGCAGTTTCACTTGATTGGTTGCTGCAGTATTGTTCCGGCGAATCACATGTACTCCTACAACCGTAGAAAACACCACAACACCAACGAGGGTTCCCATCAGGACCGAATGTTTTTTAAAATAAGAAAGAAAAAGAGGGGAGATAGTCATTGAAGTAAAGAGTTGATATTAAGATTTTTTTGATGAAGATGCCATAAGTAGGGAGGCAATATACCGAGCATATGCCGGTGGGGCGCTGCTGTGGCCCTTGCCTCGGGCGCATACACTATACGCATAGAGAGCATTTAAGGTAAGTTCTGCAGCTTGTGCGGGGCGTGCAATCCCATGGTTTTTAAATGCGGTTACCAACAGCCTTGTGATGGCGGTTCCTGAGGTGCGCAGCGTCGCATGCAGTGATTTCCCCAGTGTATGTGTATCAAGCGCTCGAAACACGACTCCGCCTTCTACCGCAATCACCGTTAAATCCTGCAAAAGTGTGGGCAGTGAATCATTTTTTTTCACGCTCACCTCAAGGCGTTCTATCGTGCGCGCAAACACATCTTCAGCAATTGCCGCATAGATTGCTTCTTTGTTTGCAAAGAAATAGTACAAAGAGGCTTTCGAAATCTTAACCCGTGCTGCCACATCCGCCATAGAGGTTTCCGCAAACCCATGCTTTGCAAACAGGGTACGAGCCGCCACGAGTATCTGTTGCTTTGTTGTTGAGTGTTGCATGCCATAACTACCGACCGTTCGGTAAGTAGGGGAATACTAGTAAAAAATGCATCAAAAGTCAATCCGTGGTCATTTTCCAACCCATTCGCTATTGGCTCTACCCCATACCCTACGATTTGCCCTATACTATATATATGTACAAACAAAAACCTGCGCTGCCATGCGCTATGCCAGCCCCTGATATGCCGTTAAACGTCGTGGTCTTAAATGCATCCTTAAAGCACGGATCTGAAATCTCCAACACCGAAGAACTTGCCCAGTTGGTGTTAGACAACATGAAAGACCACAAGGTGACCAGCGAAATCATACGGTTGGCGGATAAAAATATCCCCGTGGGCCTGAGCTTTAAAGAATCCGATGACGACGAATGGCCGGGAATTGTTGCCAAAATAAAAGCCGCCGACATCGTAATCTTTGCCACGCCAATTTGGTGGGGTGGGCGAAGCAGTGTAATGCAACGTGTTATTGAGCGACTTGATGCCCTTGATGAAGAATACGAAGCGAATGGTCGCAGTGCGCTTCTGAATAAAGTTGCAGGAATTGTGATAACGGGGAGTGAAGACGGCGCACAATCAACGCAAGGGGCTTTAATGGAGGTGTTAACATGGATGAACTTCACCTTGCCGCCAGAGTGCTGCGCGTACTGGGTAGGTGAAGTTGGCCAACCACCAAAAGACGACCGTGCGAAGCGATTAAAGAATGAGTCGACCATGACAATGGCAAAAAGTTTGGCCCGCAACCTCACCTACTACGCCCAGCTATTGAAAAAATATCCGATGGCGCCAGGTGGGTAAAGTACTAGTGTTGTAACTGCCGGTGCGATAAAATAAACTCACTATGATTACTATTTCAGCAGCGTTCCTGAGTAAAGAAATAATTGCTACCAACACGACCGCAGTCCAATTCCACCTCAACGAGTCTTTCTCGTTTTCGCCAGGGCACTATGTTACCATTACCATCTCGCAGCTTTCGCATTTACCCATGCGCGAGCAGTTTCGAGACTTTTCCATAACATCATCACCCGACGAGTTACCCATACTCACCATCACCTTCCGCAATTCCGACAGCGCATTCAAACGAGCATTGCTCAGTATGTCTGAGGGTCAGCTCGTGAGCGTGCAGGGAAACAAAGGGTTGTTTACGTTGCCAGATAGCATAGACGGTAAGAAGCTCTGTTTCATCGCTGGCGGAGTTGGCATAACACCATTTATAAGCATGATTCGATACATGAGTCACCATAACGTCTCAGCGAAGCCAGTAGTATTTTATTTTAACCGCGATCGAGAAAGCGCGCCGTATCTGTCTGAGCTTGAGGGATATGGCAGTCAGATTACCCTAGTAAACACATTTGGACTACTTGATGAAAGGCCATTTATGGCCCACACCGCAGAAACCGATGGCGCGTTGTGGTACATTGCGGGCCCACCAGGAATGGTGATGGCGGCACGCGAAGTTTTGGCCAAACAGAATGTGGATGAATCTCATATAAAAACCGAAGAATTTACCGGCTATGAATAAACCATTTTCAGCTAGTGACCCATCGATACTTGCCCCCCGTGACTATGGTGCATTGTTAGATGCAATTAACCACACCGCATTGGTATCAATGACCGACACTAAAGGAACTATTATCTACGCCAACCAAAAATTTGTAGAGGTATCAAAATACTCACTCGAAGAATTAATTGGCCAAAATCACCGTATTTTAAAATCAGGCCACCAACCGCAAGAGATGTTTGAAGAACTCTGGCGTACTATTTCTGCTGGGAGAATGTGGCGTGGTGAAATAAAAAACAAAGCCAAAGATGGTAGTTACTATTGGGTCGACACCTCTATCGCTCCGATTCTTGATCAGGAAGGAAAGCCAGAGCGCTATGTCTCTATACGCTTTCTGATAACAGATAAAAAGAAAATCGAAGAAGATCTCAGTAAGCAGAATGAGTTGATGATAAAAATTTTGCGAGATCTTGATGAAGAGCGAGAAAAAATGAAGGAACAGGTGAGAGAAACGATGAAATTTTCATTAGCAGTGCAAAACGCGAATGAACATATTGTTATTACTGACCGCGATGGTATCGTGTTATACGCGAACCCTGCTGCAGAGATAACGACGGGATATTCAATAAAAGAAATGGTCGGAACAAAAGCCGGGGTATTATGGGGGAGGCAAATGGATTCAGTATTTTACAGAAAAATGTGGGATACGATAAAAGTGCAAAAGCAGACATTTCGAGGGGAGATTAACAATGTACGAAAAGGTGGAGTGAAGTATATTGCTCACACCACAATCTCGCCTGTTTTAGACAAGGAAGGAGAGGTTGAGTTTTTTATTGGTCTCGAGCGCGACATCACTCGGGAAAAAGAAATAGATAAAACAAAAACAGAGTTCGTGTCCTTGGCCTCGCATCAGTTGCGCACCCCGTTATCGGCTATTAATTGGTATACGGAAATGCTTTCAGCAGAAGATGTTGGTCCTCTTAACCCAGACCAAAAACGATATTTGACGGAGATTTATAGCAGTAGTAAGCGAATGGTTGAATTGGTAAGTGCGTTACTAAATGTATCGCGTCTCGAACTTGGCACCTTTTCAGTTGAGCCTCAACCTACGAACTTGGTGTCACTGATGAAATCGGTAACCGAAGAAGAAAAGCCTCAGGTTGAAAAAAAGAAAATTACGCTAAACATACAAGCACAGTCTGATATTCCACCTATTGAATGTGATCCGAAGTTACTCCACATTGTATTTCAAAACCTACTTTCAAATGCTATAAAGTATACCCCCGAAGGGGGATCAGTAAATTTGCAAATGATACTCGACCAGGCTCGTAAGAGCTTACTGATCAGTGTTGCTGATACTGGCATCGGAATACCAAAACAGCAGCAAGAGCGAATTTTCGATAAGCTTTTTCGGGCTGACAACGCACGAGAAGTAGATACCGATGGCACTGGATTGGGGCTTTACATAGTAAAGTCGATTATTGAACAAGCACATGGTACCATTGAATTCGCGTCGCCGTATTTCTTGCAGACACCAGAGGGCGCAAAACAGCAGCAGGGAACTCAATTTTCAGTCTCTATTCCGCTGTCGGGTATGAAGGCAAGAATTGGAACGAAGTCACTTTCCTAAACAGAAACACAAAATCTATGAATAATGAATTGAGTAATATAGAAAAGAAAAAGGTAATACTGGTGGTAGAGGATGAGCAGCCACTGTTAGAGGCGATTTCGATACGGTTAAAAAAAAGTGGTTTTGAGGTGGTGACTGCCCGAAGCGTTGAGCAAGCAAAAAACCATTTAGAAGATATACAAAATATTGATGCGGTGTGGCTCGACCATTACCTGCTCGGAAAAGAAAATGGATTTGATTTTGTAGTGAGCTGTAAAACCGATCATGCATGGTGTAAACACATACCTATTTTCGTAGTTTCAAACACTGCTTCAAACGAAAAAGTAAAAGCATATTTAAAACTGGGGATCAGTAAGTACTATGTAAAAGCAGAAAAGCGACTCGAGGATATTATTGTTGAGATGAAGCAGGAGTTGGGGGTGCGGGAGTAAGACACTCTTTTGCTTTTTGGACGACTCTATCAATAGGCCATTCGCTCTTCATGAGGTAGTAGGCGGGGGAATCCTCGCGGATGCTCTTCAGCGATCTTCCTTCCGATTCCACATTGGTGAGTATAATAATCGGTACGCGCCTCCCCCAATCTGATTGTGTTCGCAAGGCATGAAGAACTTCCAATCCATCCATTTTCGGCATAATAATATCAAGAATTAAAAGATCGGGATGACGAGTAGTTGCTATAGCAAGAGCTTGCACGCCATCTGATACTGATAAAACTTCATATCCTTCCCGGGCAAACTTTTCCTGAAGCGCTCCCAACAAGACCGACTCATCCTCTGCAATTAAAATTGCTCCTCGTGATGCGGTGTTCATATTCAATTCATTATATAAAAAGAGCGATACGTCAAACAGGCGGGTGGTGCATTACTCGGTATCATGGAGAAACGTTGGTGAAGATTGTGCACACAAAAAAACAAAGTGAAATGATATAATAAAAAAATGAATAAACCCCACTGGTTAAAGGTAGCGATTTTTGGGATTGGTATGGTTTTAACAGGAGTTACGCCGGTATTTGCCGCAAATGGCTCAGGGACGAATGCAGCAAGTCCTACCTCCACCACCATTAGTTCATCGGGAAATACCTATACCTTTACCTATACCGCGGCCGAAGCAATGGATAGTGGAAGTATCACGCTCACTATCCCTTCGGGATGGTCAACCCCACAAGGCACCGCTGGTGTTGCGGGGTACACCACAGTGGCAACGACCGGGTCTGTTGGTAGGGTACTTGATGCGGCCGATACTGTATCGGGGTGGGGTCGGGCAAGCAGTGGCTCAACGGCCTGTAGTGGTGGATTAAGTCTAGATACCACCACTCAACACGAAGGGACTGGCGCAGTGAAGTGTATTAACAGTAAGGATAAAAATAATGGTGTATGGTACAAAAATATTTCAGCGCAAAATTGGTCTGGGTATCAGACAATAGGTTTCTGGGTGAAAGTGAACTCAGGCATAAACAATGGTGATTTGAAATTTGTGTACGACAATAGCAGCAATGTCGCAAGCCCCATCGAATCCTTGTCGTTAGGAAAAAATATTACTGCCAATACGTGGACGTACGTGTCATTTAACTTCGGCGCTGCTTCAAGTACTCGTTCTTCTGTCATTAGTTTCGGCTTGAGAATTGCCAATTTATCAAATTTAAAAAATGCCACAGTGTGGGTTGATAAC
>CAZXZC010000024.1:0-10127 GCA_964645125.1 uncultured Candidatus Saccharibacteria bacterium
TCATCCTGGACCAGGATCAAATCCTCTTAAAAACAGATACCCGACTTTATTTGAAAAACAGTATCTTGCAACATAGGTTACAAGAATAATGCTTCCCTCATTCGGACATCCTTTGGAATACTATTTGGGACAACTAAAAAATTCTCTTTTTTAGCGCATATGTACATGTACTATATGTACTGTTTAGTTGTTAATCTGCAATCGGTTTCTTGACCAACACAGTATAGTAAGTAGCAAGAAATGAGTCAAGTTAACAGCCAAGAGGGTATGGCCTATGGCAAAAGTAATACATAGGGTATAGCCAGTAGGGTTTAGAGAAAGCAAAGCGTTTCCATCATCCCAGGCACCGATCCATACATTTTGTATTCCCTAAACCCTGTTCGCTATTCGCCAAACCCTACGAACTAGTCTTACTATTGGCCATTGGCTATACCCCAAACCCCTCCTTCTTTCGGTCTTGCAAAAGAAGGGTTTATTCTGTATAGTACTGTGCATATGAAACAGGATCTCCACCCAACCTACTTCCCCCAGGCAAAGATTGTATGCGCTTGCGGCAACTCGTTTACCGTAGGGGCAACCGTGGAGAAAATGGAGCTTGAAATCTGCTCCAACTGCCACCCATTCTACACCGGCGAACAGAAACTCTTAGACACCGCTGGTCGCGTAGAGAAATTCAAAACTCGCGCTTCCAAAAAATCAGCCGAACCAAAAGCAAAGAAGGTTCGCGTGAAAAAGGAGAAGGCTGCATAAAAAAGGGTTTAGGGTGTAGCCAAAAGCTAATAGGTATAAACAAAGAAACGGTCCCGCACAAATGCGAGACCGTTTTAGTTTGCGTGACACGCACATTTAAAAAGCAGACGCAGAAAGCCGCAAAATGCTATGCAACTCATCTTCAGAAGACTCAGGCGTAAAACAATAAGCCGCAATCTCCAAAAAAACCAATCCATCAAAACGACACTGCTGCTCATAATCCCATTTTCCACAATCCCTTTCAAACGGAATGTTCTGAAAAGTAAGCTCTTCAGCAACAGCTTCGGTCTTGGCAATAGCACCCAACAAATGCTTTCGAAAAGGCTCGAACTCCTTGCACAAAACAGAATCAGCATCATTGGGTGAAAATAACCGAAAACTCGGAAGATTTTCAAACACATGCTGCACTCGATGCCGCACGCATCGAGCAGCAATGGCAAACAAAGCAATTTCTTGCTGCTCCTCAAGGTCAATTTCCGTCTCGTCTCCATCACTCTCAAAAATAGGAACATCGGAGTACTCACAATCCAAATCCATATCAAATTTGGGAATAAATAAAAGAGCATCCCAAATTCCAACCGGACACAAGCAATAACAGCTCGCACCACCAAAATCGGCCTTAGAGCGAACGTAAGCGATGGGTGAAATATCATCCTCAAAATCTTCTTCATTCTCCAAAGAAGATTCAGGTGTTTCCACCTTTTGGGGAACGCACAAAAGAATGCTGATAGGTTTATCTGGAAACACAGATGAATCTATCAAAGAGACGTGTTCAAACAGAGAAAATGCAGCTGAAGCATCTTGGTCGGAAAGACCCAAGTATCCAAAAGCCTTCTTAAAATCATCAATACTTTTCAAAACCGGTTGCTGTCTTTGCATAATCACACACCTCGATTCACTGTAAAATAATTGCCTTCAAAAGGCTGGTTCGATACTACCAAAGAAAAAATAGTATGTAAAAAGCCCCTAAACGTGTTTATAGCCAGTCTTGAATTCAAGACTGGCTATTGTGTTCGTTCAAACAAATCAATTCATAAACGACAGGAGCAGCATCGCGGAGACAAAAGTCTCTTCATTGCGCTCGTTTTTGGGATATACACTTTTTAAAAAGTGTCGCGCCCAGAAACCGTGCTTATTTATTGAATAGTGTGATGAACTTCAACGATTGGCTTTGCAGAAGTTCCATTGGTGGGAACACCAGAGATTTTTTTGGTCGAGGCGCCCTCAATCCGCTTAGGGATCTCGGGTCGGGGCGCAGGCGGCGGTGCAGGCAAATTCGGCACAGTCACCGCACCCTGGTTTGGAACTGTCGACTGAGACAAATCCAAAATCATCGGTGTTGCCTCATTGGCCTCGCCTTTGTTTTCACAAATCGTCTCTGCGGCTCGCGGAATGAGAAACGTCGTAGCCTGATTACCATTAAATCCACGGCTATTTTGATCCCGGTTCGACTCGACAAAGCGCTCGGTTGCGACAGTGGCTGGGTCAATGCCAGTATGTTTTGTTTTTGATTCAACAGAATCAATACATGAAAACTGGTACAAACCCAACAATCGAGCAATCAACCTTTGGTAAAAAGTTAAAAACCCCCGACCGTCCTCAACAAAGCAGCCACTCTGAAGCGCGAAAAACTCGACGCGCTTATTCGTTATGTCATTGTTCTCGTCAAGCTCGGTAGCAACAAGCGCCGCCGCCGGCAACTTATTTACACAAATCAAAGCTGGGGCTAACACACCGTCCCGTGCATTCGGTTGGTACACAGCCAAGATACCCGACAAGGATACAATTTTGCCACGCTCAAGATCCATACGATCAGTGAGCGGGGCATCATCGTACTTTTGACGAAAAAGGTAATCAGCTGCATCACGCCACAATTGTTCTCTTTTTTCTTCCTTCTGGCAACTCACTAAGTCACGAGAAAAGAAAAAGAAGTCGCGTTGCAATTTCCCAGCAACACGAAAACTAACAACCGCAATAAGCGGCAACACGAGCGCAAGCAGAAGAACTATAAAAAGCAAAAGCTTTTCATTTCGTTTCTGAATGGCCAGTTGAAGTCCAAAATCATCTTTGGTCCGAGAAAGCATCTCAAAACTGTTCAACCTGGCCTTCAAATCCGCAATTTGTTGATCCTTTTGAGCGTTGCCAGTTCGTAAACCCGCAATGGTTGCATCGCGAGCATTCAAATCAGCATTTGTTGGTCGGTCACTGGGTGCAAAAGCACCAGCACCGGAATCAGTGAGTCTGGTTGGAATCACTGGAGCCTGGGACGTAGGTGCAGTAGGAGCAGAAGCAGGAATAATTAATTCCTGGCCAATCCTCAAAAGTGGCACCCTTCTCCCATTTGCATCCCGCCCTCTAGCAAAAACAATTTGGCCTTCATTAGCCGCATAAAGCTGCGACCACGTAATAGAGTATTTTTTACAAATAGCCGAAACCGTTTCGCGGTCAGCCACCGGGTGACGAGCAACGGAAGATTGGGAAGTATTGTTTTGCTGTTGAGCAAAAGCAGTCACCCCAAAAAGAAACGACGACGCGATCACGACGATCACGCACAGAATCCGCTGAATCATGGTGTTCATGATTTTTTCTCCTGTGAAATTTGCATTTATTGAAATGGAAAAAACCGGGGCTTCGTTAAAAACCCTAGTTTATATCTACCTATAATAATATACCAAAACTACAAAATTGTCAAGTATTTCCAATGGTTTTTACATAAAAACCCCCTTCGAACAAATAAGCTGAAGGGGGAAATACATACCACGGGAAATTGCTGGGGGTCATCCCGATACCAAAGAAACTTGAAAACTATGGTTGGGCCAATAATCAAACATCTTCGGGTCAACAGAAACATCAGGAAAACTGCGCAAAAAATCTAAAATTCTTTGAAATTCACCTTTGCGAACCTCACGACTCAACAACTCCCTTACATCCTCCCTCAGAAAAGAAAATTGCAAGGAATCCGGATTTCCTTCCTCGGGATTATCACACTTCAACAATCCGCCCAGTAAAAATTCTGAGATGTGATGGGTGTTGGGACGCTCAATAAATTCTTGCAGTAAAGCATCCATAAAAGTCGCAGACAAGGGGCCATGAACGGCAGAAGCAAACACCGCAAGTTCAAATGCAGAATGTGACTCAAGATACTGGAATCTCTTAATGACATCTTCTGCGGATGGCATTGAAAGAGATTCCGAAAGGGGAGTTTCAAGAACTTCGGAGTTTAATCCGACCAATGGTTCCTCCTCGTAGAGGTAGATGGCATGGCCTTCTTGCCCTCCTCGAATCATCATTTCAATCCAGCGATCTGCGCTGTCATGCGTAAACTGTGACATTGGGAAACAACAAGCCGGTGCATCATCCCGCTCTCCCTCAATCTTCATCATGTCCCTCCATACGTTATCAGCCAACAATTCAATGTTGGTAGTGCCGGCAAATGGTGTGGCAAAATAACCATGCGTACCATTACACCTAGTGGAATACCAAAGGTTTTCTGGTAAAACATGGAGTATCGAAACCACGCACGTTTTTGCCCACAAACACAAAAGTTTGGGAATAGCATAGCCATCCCAACCCCTTGAAACTCCATCGGTTATAAAAAACACGTATGTACCGGTAAGATCAATTCCCTCTTGCAAAAGAACATATTGATCATTGACACATCGAAGGTTAACAAGAGAAACAGAAGAGAAGCAATTACTTGCTCTTAAGTCTTCACAAAAAGAACTCACTGATTTTCTCCAGATAGCCATTGAAGGTTTCGACTCCACAATGACAATTGCTTTCCTTTTATCTTCCATACACAAACACTCCTTTTTTACTGTAAAAATAACAAAAACAAAACGCCACGAATACTGGCATTTACAACAAAAATTTTCTAAATCAGAAAATACACTAAAACTACAAAATTGTCAAGTATTTCCAGGCTTTTTTGTGATTATTAAAAAAGAAAAACCCCAAGCAAGCTTGTGAGACTTACACAGGGGTTTTAATAAAACCTGTTTATGTTTAGACTCAGCACAGGTTATTGATTTTGGGATTTAAACCCCTCAGTCCACTGAGAGAATATTCCCTCATCGACAGTGATGCTGGGGAAATTATCCCGAAAGATATTGCGAAGTTTCGCCAACTCAGTGATTCGGAGAGAGCGGGACAACATCTTTCGAGCATCTTCTGAATGAAAGGTAAAAAGTGGGCCGCCATCTTCTGGAACAACACAATTCAAAAAACCGCTATTCAGAACCAATTCGAGATCTTGTAAGTTTATTTCCAAGAGCCAGGCCTGAATGCGCCGTAATACCTCTAGGCTAAAAGATCCTTGAATACCGGCGGAAAAGACTAGAAGTTGGTAAGCAGAACGAGACCCAACAACCTTAAAATTATTTATCTGTTCGTTAGCAGACAACGGATTGATGAACATAACAGCGTCCTTTCATATTGGAAATGGAAAAAATTATTTCTTGTATTGCAACAAAAACAATACGTTTGGAAATCAAACACTCTCCTATCATAATAAACAATTTTTACAAAATTGTCAAGTATTTCCAGGCTTTTTTGCAGTTATTACCTGTAAATCTTATGTTTTAGGGGGGTCTGTTTTTACCCTATTGGCTACTTGTGGTGAGCGGATCTTGTCCTGAGCTTGCCGAAGGGAGCCGAACCATTGGCCAGACCCTATACCCTGTTTTCTACATCCTCTCCGGCGCTGCAATCCCCAACAATCCAAGTCCATGTGCCAACACATTCTTCACCGCAACCACAACCCCTAATCGATGCTCACTTAAAAGCTTATTCTCTTCATCAACCACCTGATTATTTGCATAATACGTATTAAAAAGCTGAGCCAACTCAAGCAGATACAAAGCAACTACATGCGGGTCTAATTGTGCGGCAGCCACCGAAACCACATGGCCATACTCAAGAACATGCCTCTCCACATCACTTACCTGTTCAATTCCCGCTTGAATCACAGGTGCAATTCCGGCCTGCTCTGCTTTGCGCACAATCGCCGCACATCGCGCATGCGCATACTGCAAATACACTCCAGAGTCGCCATGAATCGAAAGGGATTTTTCAAAATCAAAAATAATATCCTGTCCTGGGTTTTGCTTCAAAATAGAGTACTTGATCGCTCCAATAGCAATTGGCGTCAGCTGATCATCAGTCAAAACATCCACCCCCTCTTTTGCCGCTTCCTGGCGAGCTTGCTTAATTTTCTCTACGACGTCTGAAATTAAGGACTGGGCAGTAATCACGTCCCCCGTGCGTGACGACATCTTACCTGTTGGCAACCGCAACATCCCATGCGACACATGGCGAGTATGTGCTGCCACATTCGGAACTAATAATTCCATCGCCTTCAAGAGTACCTTAAAATACTCATTAATTTCATTGCCCGTAATAACAATAGAAAGATCAGGTTTGTATACTTCGAACTTTTTCGTATTCAACCCTAATTCTTTTGCCTCATACGTTGGCAACCCCAAAGAATTAATAAACACGCGCGTATGCAAGCCATATTCCTCAGCTTTAAAAACCCTCGCGCCATCGCTTTCCACAAAAATTTCAGGATGATTCAACACCATCTGCTTTCCCTCACCCGCAACTTCACTTTCAAAAAAGTAATGATCAAATTTTGTACCAAGAAGTGTATAAATAGTTTCAAAATATCCTAAACTCCATTCCCTGCCCATATCATACAACTCATTTATACCAAGCTCACTGCGCTCAAAGATTTTTTTATTCAGTAAATCGATTTCAGATTTTACCTGTGAATCTTTTTCATATGCAGCAGCCCCAGCCGCGTACGCCTTTCCTAAAAATGTAACCCGAGCTTCGAGCGATGCTTTTACAAGCGCCTCTTTTTGAGTTGGATCAACAGCAAACTGCTGCTGCATACCCCACACCGCCTTTGCCACATGAAGCCCCACATCGCCCTGATAGTTTGCCCGAATTACGCGCGCCCCCACCGCACCGTACAACCGTGCCAACGACTCACCAATAGCGTTACTCATCAAATGCCCAATATGGAACAACTTAAATACATTCGGATCAGTATACTCAACCATCACAGTCTTGCCTGCCATGGTTTGATTTATGAAATAAGCAGGGTCATTGATTACGTGACTCAATTGAGCCTGTAAAAGAGCTTGTTTTATCCAAAAATTAATAAACCCCTGGGGACTTACTTCCGTTTTCTCTATAAAATCAGATGATTGGATATGAGCAATAATTTCAGCTGCCACATCAGATGGTTTCTTGCCAGCCCCTTTTGCCAAAACCAGCGCAATGTTAGTGGTAAAATCACCCTGATGAAAAAACGGCGGCTTGGTAACAGAAATTACCACTCCGTCAGGCAAAGAAAACCCCGCCGCTTCAATGGCTTTTGCAATCTGATTTCGCAATTGTAGCCTAATATCGATCATACAAAGTACCTCCAGTTTATATATTTACCAGCCTTTTTTCAATCTACAAATACCACCGCTCCCATATGATATAAAAAGAAAAGTTCGACTGTACCCAGATTTTACCGAGAATAAAATTTAAATTTCTTTCAAAAATGGCCTTTCATTCTCTAACCATTCAATAAGGCCATCTTTGAGTGTAGTGGGTAAAATCTTATAATCTTTCAAATTATTTTTAGCAATACTTACAAATTCAATATGGTCTTCTTTTGTATTAACTTTTAATTCATTAGGAACATCAACTTCAAATATAATGTTTATTTCATGTTGTAAAACATCCTCCTCTAATGGAAAAATATTTTCACACACACCAATAAAAGAATTGATTTTATAGTCACCATTCCCTATTTCTTCATGCAATTCTCTCAAAAGCGCTGTCCTTGCTGACTCTCCATCCTCAATGTGTCCACCGGGAAGAAAAAACCACTTAGCATCCTTTACTCGACATAATATAATTTCTTCTCCACGCACGAGAAAGCCGCGAGCAACTGAATGAATATGCGATTTAGATCCTTGGAATGTCATCATGCTCAACAGTCTATCCCCTTACCCCGTTTTTTTCAACAAATATTGAATGCCCGGTTCAACGAACTGAATATAACTTTTCAAATTATCGTAGGTTAAAAATTGAGCAGCACCCTTTGCCAAAGAAACCCATTGAAAATTATCGCCTTCATACTCAGGTTTTACCGCACCAGACAACGCAACCATCAAAAACATTTTTACCACAATAACTCCCTCTGTATCATTCTTGTATGTTAAATCCGGCAATTCAGCAACCACTTCAAGATCAGTAAGTCCAGTTTCTTCTGTCACCTCACGAGTGGCAGCCCGTACATAATTCTCGCCATCTTCCACATGACCCTTCGGAAATGTCCAATCATTTTTAGATTTTCGGTATATCAAAAGCACTCGTTCCAAATGCTCTCTATCTAAAATAATCGCCCCAGCTTTGTACATCATAAAAAATAATCTACAACTTTAATTATTTGTTTTTAATATAATTTTTGAAAATTTTTTTTAATTTTTCATAATCCTCAATTGTATCGTTAAATTGCCAATCAACCGTTTTAGTCAAATCTTCACAAAGCTCATTAAAATCGGCTTCCGATTGTAATAAATTTAATGTAAGTCGATCAGCTAGTTGCTGTAGTTGTTTATAATTTTCATCAAGATCTGATTTAGAAGACATTTTTTCAAGCTCTACATATGCAATTTGACCGGCCAATACAAGTGAAACCATAATATTATCAGACAATTTATAATTTATTATTTCCCGCCCTCCCACTTTCATTGAAAAACCCAGTTGAGTAAATATTTTCACCATGCCCAAAAATTGTTCTTGGCTAATTTTTTGAGCCCTTTCCACTCTATTATGAGCTCCAAACGAGCCTGATTTTACAACAACCTCGCAATCACCATTCGTAACACGTATCCTTATATCGATTTTTTTTCTCTCCAATGACACCAAAACACATTACCGATAGTCGTTTTGTATAAGAATCTAGCGTTCCCATATTAGTAAGAACTTCCTTTAGTCTTTCTATATCTTGCACCGATAGTTTGGCTCTTAATTCAAGCTCTATTGTTTTTTCTTCCATAAATTACCTATTTTAGGGAGTATACGAGCATTACATAATGTCCGCAAACTCACCTTTTTTAATACATAAGTCAATGTTAAGTTTTTGCCAAAATACTAATGAAGTTTTATCGTTAATATACATAAAATGAACATTTACTTGGTAACAAAAAATCAAGGCAAGGCAATGGCAGCTCAATCTGCATTTCAAAATACGAATATCAATATTCTTCCGGTAGATCGTGATTATCCAGAAATACAAGCAGATACTAGCCTGGAGATTGCGTGTCATACAGCCCTTCAAGCAGCTAAAGATTACAATACCCCAGCAATACGCGAGGATCATTCATTGTTTATAAATGCACTCAATATCCCCGGTCCATATATGAATTTTTTCGACAAACGCATTTCAGCAGAAAACCTTTTGAAAATCCTAGCATGCTTCAAGGACAGAACCGGCTATTTTGAAGTAGCAACTGCGTATGCTGAGCCAAACGGTACTATTGAAAAATTCGTATTCCGCGTTCCAATTTTCTTTTCAGAAAAAGAAACCGGAACGCTTCAAGGTGGTTGGAATCGAATCATAATACTTGAAAACGAAACGCGGACGCTTGCAGAATACCCTGAAGAAGAGCGAAAGAATATATGGAACAAAAACTATCTTGCGATTGCAAAAAAGTTTTCTGAAACTCCCTATTTCACCCCCGGCACCCATACACAAAACTGACTACCCTTGCCTTCCCCTTGCGATTTTGCCCAAATGCGCCCTCCGTGGGCCTCGATAATTTTACGAGCAATATACAAGCCCAATCCCGTGCCACGAATTTGCTGCTTCACACGCACATCACGAATAAACTCTTCAAATAACTGCGGAAGCAAGCTCGCCGGCATTCCCAACCCCGAATCCGTCACGCAAAACTCATACCCATTTTCTTTTTGCTCTAAACTCACCTTCACAAATCCAGTTGGCGTGTACTTAATCGCATTATCAATTAAGTTTTGAAACACTTGTTTCAACTTCTGCGCATCAGCATTCGTAAACGCCTGCGACAAAGCAGGGGCAAAAGAAAGTTCAAGCTTCTTCTCAAACGCCGTCACTTTGAGCTGCTCAACAATACCGGTAATAAGAGGCACAACGTCCGTTTTCACAAATTGATACTCCATCTTACCTTCTTCAACTTTACGAAGATCAAGCAAACTGTTAATAAGCTCTACCAAGTCATTGGCTGATGTTTTCATCTTCCCAATCACATCCGCAACCTTTGGGTCTATCGGACCATATAACCCTTCAAGAAGTATTGATGCAAACCCCTTAATAGCCGCGAGTGGTGATTTGA
>CAZXZC010000024.1:10227-13273 GCA_964645125.1 uncultured Candidatus Saccharibacteria bacterium
AACCCTTCAAGAAGTATTGATGCAAACCCCTTAATAGCCGCGAGTGGTGATTTGATCTGGTGCGAAGCCAACGACAACAACTGCGTCTTAAACTGACTCAAATTCTGCAACTCACCATTGGCTGCAGCCAATTTCTGACTCAACTCCTGCAACTCCTCTCTTTGTTGCACCTCACGCCGAACGCTGCGAATAAGCAAAATGCCAAAAGACAAAACGAGCAAAAAAGTTCCGGAGCGAAGCGTAATAACCCATACATCTCGAGAAACAATAACTTCAAACAAAGTAACAACGGACAAAATAAAAGTTAAAATCTCCGTAGCAATAACTTTAACGTTCAATAATTTGTGACGAAAGATTGCGTAAAAAGTAAATATAATAAACGGAAAAATAAATACGGCTCCAAGAGGGATAAAAGTCACATTAAGAAAAATTCCAGGAAGAATAAGATTGAATACAATCAAAAGAACGAAGGTAATAGTAGCTCCTCCCAGTACAAAAGCATATTGCTTTCTTTCTGTTCCCTGTGAATGAATGAGTTTCTTGAGCATCAAATAAATACCCCCGACAATAAGACTTACCACCACACCGACAAACAAGTAAATCCCATTACCCACAACTGTTTTGGAAACACTCCCAGAAGATGAAAGCTCCGCAATTGCTGGAAAAACTAAAGGAGTTAAGTTAACAAGAGTTGTTAAAACAACAAAAGGAATAACGAAAAATTTATAGGTACGAGAAAATTGAATATGTTCCTTTGGAAACACATAGCAAAGCTGAAAAAAAGAAAAAACATGAAGAACAGCCAAGGATATCTGAACTCTCAATAACCAAAGTACTGCATTTTGAGACTCAACCTGATACGCAAGATAGTTAATAACACCCCATACAATAGTTATTATTGAAAAAAACAAAAAAGCCTTATTAGTAATACTCTTTTTGTCATTAAGAAAAATAACAAAGCCTAAAATACCGATAGCGGCTACCGTAATTCCAACAGATAATAAATCAAGATTAATAAAAGCGTGAGGCATGTCTCCGTTCAAGAACAAGTATACCTTTAGTATAGCACGGTCGCAGTCCTCTTAGCTTTTGTATTCTTTTAAATACGTCCCGACTGGAAAAATTTTTAAACTCCAACCAACGCGCGATTGTTGTCGCAACTCCTGCTTTGTAAAATATCGAAAATCAGAAAAAATAGTACCGTTAAAATAGGCTGGATACTTCCACGCAGTAAGGGTATGAGGGATTAAAATATGAGGCCAACTCTTATATCCATCGTATTCAATACCGAAACGAGTAAGCTGTTCGATAACAGAGTCAATATTTTCTTTTTGCTGCGCGGTAAGATGATGCTTGAATAATGTATGATACATGACATCAAAAGCACCTGGTTTAAAATGATTGGGTAATGCAAAGATATCATTTTTTGCAAGGATCACCACGTGGCGCTTTTTTTCTTGAGCAAGTATCCCCACCAGCTTCTCTGAATCCAAACTGGCAACTTCGTGTATTACGATATCAGATTCCACATTTCTTAAGTTATCCTTAGCAATTTCATGAACTGTTGCAGATATATCAAAACCTATAAACACCACCTGCCCAGAATGCTTTTTGGCATGAAGTCTTTTTAGAATTTGCCGCTCAACCTCCATTCCACCGCAACCCAAATTTGCAGTAACAAAAGGGTCGCTGCCCTTCTGCAATATTGCATCAACAACTCTATCAACTAAAGGGGTAATTAAACCAGGAAAATCACGACTTTCCACCTCCATAAGTTTCAAATGCATTTCCCTATCCCAGCGAGGAAATGGCAAATCTGTTAATTCCAAAAGCCTTGCTCGATCCAAAGTTCGAGCCCGACCAAACAACCAAAAAAGATATTTCGGCCAAGATTGTATTGCATGAAAAAAATGAATTAATTCATCAACAGCATACTGATTTAAAAAACCATTCGTCTTCATAGATTCCAAATCAGCCAAAATATGAGCAAGAACAGTTTTTCTATCAGCAGCTAGCAACGAATTTTGAGTATTCATGGGTATATATTACTTCCAAAAAACATCCGCAGGCAATCGAACAGACTTGGCGCTTGGCGCACCAGAAACACCAACACGAAACATCATGATCAATCGCTCGTTTTCTATTCCAAATTCTTTTCTTATCATTTCGTATGCTTTTGCAATTTCTTTTTGCTCTTTTTCGGAAAAAATTGCTTCATTTCCCTCTCGCAGATTATTCATAAAAAATAAAATGCCGGTCAATGGCTGTACAGAAAGACCGAGAGATGCTGCGGTTAGCCATGCCAACTGAGTTTGCATTCCTGCTTTCACATAATCTACCGGAGCGACTCCCTTACTCACCACCAGTCCGAATGCCGCCGATGATTCGTATACTTTTGCATTTTCTTTTGCGATAAAGGTGTTTATTCCCAATATACGATTGAAGATATTCATCACCGGCCAATATTTCCAAATTCTAAACAATAGCGCGGCTGGTGGGGGCACTTCGAGTGTTTTCAAATAAAAACCGATTCGTTTTTTGAGCTCTTCCTTGTAGCTCCAATTGATGTGCGAAAAGAAAAATGAGTGAAGGAGTGGATGAGAAAAGAGAATTTTTTCAGTGGTGCTCGCGGCTTTCGCACACTCGCCAATCACTGCTTTCGATGTAGATACAATAAACCTTTGTCCCTCTACACTATTGTTTGAAATATTTTTGAGAATAGTCTCCTGCTCCGATGATAATCCATCTTTTTTGTACGGTTTACGATTCGTAACGCGCACGGGGATACTTGCGTATAATGGATCGGCTTTTATCTCGCCATCTTCTACCAACTCTATATCAGCAACAATCATTTCATTACCCTCAACTGGAAATAGATGGATATCCACGCGAAGTCCAGTGTGACTTGCCGCAATCTTTATATTCTCCAATAAAGCTCCGTGCGCCACAAAGGAGCCAAACTGTTTGAAGTTATACGGTGACTGATCACGTTCAGGTAGATTAAAGACCCGAACACGAGTCCCTTCTACTTCAAACCGCCATGGCT
>CAZXZC010000025.1:0-1775 GCA_964645125.1 uncultured Candidatus Saccharibacteria bacterium
CTAAACTGCCAAAGAACCTCTCAAAACCTTGCGGGAAGCCCCTGTCGATAACTGCCCCTTCGCAAAGCCCGAGATCTAAGCTGGAATGAGGAGTCGAAAAATAAACCATAAAAAAACAATGCCAAATCTTATTCCTTGGGTACGCGCCCATAAGCTCGCCTCACTTGTCATAGTTGTGCTTCTTTTCGGATTTCTTGAAGGATTTATCCGGATGGCTCTTACGACGAGTATTTGAAGAAATACACTAAAAGTTTTTTTCATAAAAATAGCAACTAGAATATGTGCACTTCAAGCATAGGAGGGGCTGTGTAGTTTTTCAATATCGTCTACTATGTATATATGTACAAACTTCTTACAAGCTACAGCACTGCACTTGTCACCCTTATGGCACTTGATGGTATTTGGATCGGGTTAATTGCGAAAGGTTTTTACAAACAGCACATTGGGTTTCTATTTCGTGAAACGCCCATCTGGCCAGCTATTATTGCATTTTATGTATTGTATGCCGCAGCACTAATGTTTTTTGTCGTCACGCCCACTGCCGGTTCAATCCACAAAGCAGCCCTATGGGGAGCGCTCTTGGGGTTAACCGCATACATGACGTACGACCTGGTAAATTACGGTACCGTGCAAAATTTCCCGTTCGTCGTGGTGTTGGCTGATATTGCCTGGGGAGTGATAATTTCAGCCATTGCCGCAACTATTGCTGCATTAGTATTTCGCGCATAAACCCCGTTCATGAAATCAGAGCTTGAAACAATACCCGGGGTAGGGAAGTCTATTACTGCAGATTTGCAGATGTTAAAAATCACTGAGGTTTCTGATTTAAAAGGGAAAGATCCACAAAAACTCTATGACGCACTCTGCAAAAAAATGGGAGTGCATGTTGATCGCTGTGTGTTGTATGTATTTCGCTGCGCCGTTTATTTTGCATCACACACTGCGCATGACCAAAAAAAGTTACAGTGGTGGTATTGGAAAGATAAAAATAAATAGCGCATCTCTGGTATACTAAATACACTTTCATGAAAAAAGTAATTGACCTGTGGCACAACAGCACGTACCTACGATTTTTTGTAAGCGGATTACTGCTGCTTTTTATTGCATTGGTGTTTAACTATCGCGCCACGCAATTTGCCACACGCCACGCCAGTGTGTGGGTGGAAGATGTAATACTCGATAACATTCCGATCGTGAACATGCGCTACCTCATTGTAGAGGGCGCGCTATTTTTAACCGCATGCGTTGTTGTGTTGGTTATTAAAAAACCTCAGCGTGGCCCATTTATTCTAAAGGCGGTAGCACTCTTTATTATTGTGCGCGCATTCTTTTTAACGCTCACGCACCTTGCCCCATACCCTGGCCAGCTCGATGCGGGCGCCGACAGTTGGGTGAATTATTTGGGCATCGGGTTTCCGGCGGCACTGTTTTTTTCGGGACATACCGGAATGCCGTATTTGCTTGCGCTGATATTTTGGGATATCAAGTCACTTCGGTGGTTTTTCTTGGCTTCATCAGTACTCATGGCGGCGGGGGTGTTTTTGGCGCACGTGCATTACTCAATTGATGTGTTTGCAGCATTTTTTATTACCTATGCTATTTTTCACCTCGCCCGCAGGTTGTTTCCGGTGGATTACCGCCTGTTTCGAGAAGGGAAAATGTAGTACCGATTAAAGTTGAGATTTTTGCCAAAATCCGTATCATGAGGGTGGTTAGAACATGCCGATGTAGCTCAGTTGGTAGAGCAACGCTTTCGTAAAGCGTGGGTCGCCGGT
>CAZXZC010000025.1:1875-13071 GCA_964645125.1 uncultured Candidatus Saccharibacteria bacterium
TGCCGATGTAGCTCAGTTGGTAGAGCAACGCTTTCGTAAAGCGTGGGTCGCCGGTTCGATTCCGGCCATCGGCTCCAGTTGTATAGCTGTTCGCAATAGTGTTTTTTTGATACCGTATTAGCATATGGATATTCGTGAACAACTTGAGCAATTAACTACCGATGCCCGCCGGTTACGCGGGCGACTTTGACATAGATACTAAAGAAAAAGAAATAGCCGCGCTTGAAGCCCAAATGGCCGAACCTACATTTTGGCAGAATCGCGCAATCGCCGATGCTGCTATAAAACAGCTAGGAATACTCCAGGATACCGTAACAGCCTACGGGCGTATTGAAGAAGCATTGAACCAGCTGCAAAAAGATCCAAGCGAGGACGCCTTTTATACCGCAAAACGAGAATTCAAAGCGCTTGAGCTCAAAAATCTGTTTACCGGAAAATACGACGCTCAACCAGCGGTCATTTCCATCTACCCAGGCGCAGGTGGTGAGGATGCGGCCGATTGGGGAAACTTGCTTGCGCGCATGTATCAAGGCTATGCCAAACTTCGCAACTGGAGGGTAGTATTGTTAGAAGATGAGCCAAACCGAAAAGTATTTCAGATTGATGGTGGCTACGCGTATGGATATTTAAAGCACGAAGCGGGCGTACACCGGCTGGTGCGCATCTCGCCGTTTTCATCGAAACAACTTCGCCACACCTCGTTTGCGCTCGTTGAGGTGATGCCAGAACTCCCTGATGTCGATGCTTCTTCGCTTACGATTCCTGAGGGGGATTTAAAATTCGAATTCTACCGAGCCGGCGGCCCTGGCGGACAAAATGTAAACAAGGTAGAAACGGCAGTGCGCGTGACGCACACACCCACAGGCGTGGTAGTGTCATCAAGCGCGCAGCGCTCTCAAATGCAAAATCGTGAAACCGCGGTGAAGCTTTTGAAAAGTAAACTCATTCAACTCATGCAGCAGCACAAGGTGGAAGAAGTGAGTAAATTAAAAGTAAAAGCAAAAGTAGAGTGGGGAAGTCAGATCCGCTCGTACGTGTTTAATCCATACCAATTAGTAAAAGATCATCGCACAAACACCGAAACGAGCAATGTGGATAAGGTGATGGAAGGCGATATTGATGAATTTATTGAAAGTGAGGTAGAATTGTTATAAATGATTGTTTTCCAAAACGTACATAAATTGTACGCACACAGCGCCGCTGCGCTTGAAGATATAAGTTTTCAAATCGCGCCCGGTGAATTTGTTTCACTTGCTGGTCGGTCTGGGGCGGGCAAGTCTACGATTACCAAGTTGTTAATTGGCGAAGAGAAGCCCACTAAAGGGCGCGTGTTTTTCGGCCAATACGAAGTCAATAAATTAAAACCCACGGAACTCCCGGCATTTCGCCGGCATATCGGTATTGTGTTTCAAGATTTTCGATTGCTCCCCACAAAAACCGCGTATGAAAATGTGGCATTCGCCATGGAGGTAGCAGGACGAAGCCAAAAAGAAATCGATGAACTTGTGCCGCAAGTACTTGATATGGTGGGCTTAGGAGACAAACTCAAAAATTTCCCAAACCAGCTTTCTGGCGGTGAGCAGCAGCGCGTGGCAATTGCACGCGCCTTGGTGCACCGGCCAGAGGTGATTATTGCCGACGAACCAACCGGCAACCTCGACCCATTCCACACGTGGGAAATTATTAATTTGTTGGTTAAAATTAATGAACTTGGCACCACGCTTATTCTCGCCACCCACGACAAAGAAATTATTAATAACTTAAATAAGCGGGTACTCACATTCGATCGCGGCCGGCTCGTACGCGATGAAGAAAAAGGCAAGTACCTTCTCGTGTAACTACTTACTATGATCACCATTCTTTCACGCATCATACGCTACGGAGTCGATAATTTTTGGCGCAATGGTATTCTTTCTACCGCCACCGTAGTCATCATGGCGCTTGCCCTTTTTGTATTTCACGCGCTTATTTTATTCAGCTACATTACTAATCAAGCAGTAGCATCTGTGCAGGATAAAATAGACATTAGTGTGTATTTCAAAAGCACTACCTCCGAAGATCAAATATTAAGCGTAAAGCAGTCAGTTGAAAGCCTTCCGGAGGTAAAAAATGTAGAGTATATCTCCCGCGATGCTGCGTTGGAGTCGTTTAAGCAGGCCCATCAAGACGACGCCGCCCTTTCACAGGCTATTAACGAATTAACCGCCAACCCGCTTCTGGCGTCGCTAAACATAAAGGCTAAGGATTCAAATAAATACGCAGACATCGCCGATAAGCTTTCTGGTTCCGCAAGTATTTCAGAGCTTATCGATAGTGTTACGTATTCAAAAAACCAAGCAGTCATTGAGCGCTTAAACTCAATTATTGGCACCGTAAACAAAATAGGCTTCTTGCTCATTTTGATACTCGCTTCCATCGCATGTTTGATGGTCTTATCAACCATTTGGCTTGCCATATTCTCAAACAGGGAAGAAATTACCATTATGCGTGTGGTAGGAGCATCCAACGCATTCGTGCGAGGGCCGTATATAGTGCAAGGCATTATTGCGGGTGTGGTGGGTGCGGTAATTTCTGTTATTGTGGCGGGCCCACTAGTATTTTATATCTCACCAGCGCTTGATAAGTTTATTTTAGGGCTTAATTTATTCCATTATTACCTCACCTCGTTTATCTTTTTGTTCATCTATCAGCTTTTATTTGGAATCTGTTTAGGGACATTTGCCAGCTACATTGCAATCCGCCGGTATCTGAAAATATAAAAAGCAGTCTTTCTTTTGTGTAAAAGACTGCCTTTTTATTACTTGGTTGATATAGATCTCCTGCCGATACAGCGCTGGAGAGTGAGTTTGCGACCTCTTATCTTATCTGTGTCGGTGGTGCCGTTGCACAGATCGGAGATAGTCAATCGGTCTCTTTGTTTGAGTCGGAAAAACCTCTGCATGACTGCAAGGGCTTGTTGGTGATCTTTCTTTCCGAATAGTACGGCCCAACTCTTTTTTTGCTTTCCGGTAAGCGGCATTTCAGTGGCAAGAGCAACGATAATCTCAACGGGTGTTTTGAGTCCAAAAATAGCATGCCATGCTGAATGATTAGTATTCCATAGGCAGGCTATGTTTTGTAAGCTGTAGTTCCCTCCGGAGGATACAGCATATATGTGATGGGAAGTGGGGAATCTTTTATCAGCAGCTATTGATTCCAGAGACAGTGCGATATTTCTGGCAACCTCACTGAGGATTTGCTGCCAAAACAAAATCACGCGCTTGCGGCGAGCCCTCCTTTCTTGAGCTACCAAAAAATCAGCATCTTGTTGAGTAGTATAAAACCGGCGGCTATCCCTTATGTCACGTATTCTAAGCGTGAGGTTCATCCGGGAATAAGTTTCAACCACATGGAGTTGTCGCATATGTACCAACCTTTCAAAATGAGAGTTTCTATTAGTATTTATACAATACAATAGAGGCTATTTTCCAGTACCCTTGACTTAGGGAGATAGTGGGGTTCAATTACTGGAATGAGAGATATTGTACTCATCATCGACAACGTCCGAAGCGTATTCAATACCGCCTCCATGTTTCGCACGGCCGATGGAGTAGGTAGTACTTCTATTGCCTTGTGTGGGGTAACACCACTACCACTCGATCGCTTTGGCCGAATGCGCCCTGACTTTGCCAAAGTAGCCCTTGGTGCGCAAGAAACAGTGCAGTGGAAGCAGTACGCGACAACCATCCGCTGTATTAGCAAACTGAAAAAAGAAGGATGGCATATTATTGCGCTCGAGCAAGCACCAGGCAGTATATCCTACGAAGCTATTGGTAAGTACGTGCGAGGCAAGAAAAAAATTGCACTCGTAGTAGGCAATGAAGTTGAGGGAGTGAGTAAAAAAATCTTAAAAAAGTGCGATGCATGTGTGGAGTTGCCAATGAGTGGTGCAAAAGAATCGCTCAATGTCGCGGTAGCGGCCGGCATTGCGTTGTATGCCCTTCGCTACGTACACTAAAAGGATATGGAAGCATTGCTCTCCAAAAAACCAATGATTATTGCTGCATTTATTATTTTATTTCTTGTTATGGCGGCAAGTGCATCATATTTATTTATCATGTTGCGCACTCCAAAAGGCGGCCAACCCCAACTCCCTACAGCAACGTTAAAAATAGGGGACAGGCAGTACACGGTAGAGCTCGCCGAAACTTCACTATCGCGCACAAGGGGGTTGTCGGGTCGCACCAGTCTGCAAGAAGGGCGGGGAATGTTGTTTATCTTCCCGGTTGCCGCGCAGTATGGGTTTTGGATGAAAGACATGCTGTTTCCTATAGACATAGTCTGGATTACACAGGGCAAAGTAGCTGATATAACCGCAAATGTTCCTGCTCCAAATGCTCAATTTACATCGCTGCCAAGCTACAAGCCGAAACAATCTGTTGAGATGGTGTTGGAGTTGCCAGCCGGCGCTGCCCAAAAAGACGGTATTATTATTGGCGCGCAGGTAGAGCTCCTGCGTGACAAATAAAGCGAGTGTGCTACTCTGAAATTTAGAGAAGGTTTTTCGTTGAAAAATCAAATTAATTGAACATTTTTTAAGGAGGCGTCTATGCAGCGCATTGCAATGGCTGTCGTGATTGTTGTTGTGTGCGCATATTCGTATGCGTATGGCCAAAACCCGCGATTGCAAAACCCAGTGCTTTGCAATCACCAAGAGCATGATGTTGCGTTTTATTGCAGCATGAAAACAATACCCGTGTATGTGCAGGGGGTGGATACGGAAACGGGCGTTATAAAAACGCTCTACATTGAAAGGCTTGATCAGTTGAAACCCGAGCAGGCGCGATTTGTAGCCGAACAGCACAAAGCGCTTGGAGCACTCTATTGGTCGGGCATATGGGTGACGGGCAATCCAATTGCCAACCACCAAGTTACTGTACTGGAGTTTATGCTTCCAGATAAAAAAACAACCTCCACAAAACTAGAGGTATGGAACATTGTACCTCCAAAACCAGACCGTCGCGGTCTTGTTGCAAAATACTTAGAATTCGCGAAAGAGTTTTTGCGGGCCGTCGGTCGATATCCTGGTGTGCGTGATTATGCGCAGCATTTTCGCACAAGCGAAGAAAAAACAACCGCGCAGCTGCGAGAAGTTGATAAGGCCCTTGCTCCAAAACCAAAAAAGGAAAACGAGGATTTTTTTCGAAAGAATTTTTTGGTAAATCACGTGTGGTTTATACGATTTCACGAACCATGCCACACTGTTTTGTGGACAGCATGTACCTACCCAGATTCCCCATTCACTCGCAAAGAGTACGAAGCCTGTTACTACCTCCCATTGCAGATAAATAGGGTAGATCAGGTAAGGTATGCAATTGAGAGTGTTGGAGGGATCCAAAAGGATGATGCGTTGGGCTTCGAACTCGACGCGGTATTTAACGAAGATCGTCCAGTGGTGCATACCAAGTTGTTTGTTTCATACACGAACGGCTTGCGAAACCAATATGGGCATCCGGTAGTGGTGGCACGACAAACCGCAATGGGCGTTATTGTGCAACACAATATCGTCGATGCGTTACAACTCTTGAAAGACTGCGCCGGAAAACGATGTATTGCCGTGTTTGCAACGTATCGAAAGAAGAACTTGAAAGATTCTATCCCTGGTGAACTTGTAGTTGTGAAGATCTTGGAGGATTAATGAAAATAACAATTCTCCAGGATCATAAAAATAAAAGGAGGTAATAACAAACCTCCTTTTTTGTTTCTATAAGATGTGTTACGATTGCAACTATTACACACTTTTATGTTTACCATCGATCAAAAATTTCATGATTTTTCATTAGAAACTTACCATCCCGAAAAAGATGAAGAGGGGAGATTGTCCATGGCGGATGTATTCGCCAACAAAGACACTCAGTTTCTCGTACTCTTTTTTTACCCAGCTGATTTTACGTACATCTGCCCTACAGAACTCGCTGATCTTGCTCGGCGCGCTGCAGATTTTAAGAAATATAACACCGAAGTCGTCGTAGTCAGTACCGATACCGTCTACACGCACAAAGCCTGGCTTACCCATGAAACAGCCTTAAAGAACGTAAAATACATCATGGCCGCCGACCACAACGGCAAATTATCACGCGAGCTTGGTATTTACGGAGAAGAGCGGGGATTGGCACAACGCGCAACATTTATAATTGACCGCGAAGGAATATTACGTGCCACCGATATCGTAGCCGACAACATTGGCCGGTCAAGTGCCGAATTGGTGCGCAAAGTAAAAGCACTCCACTTCGTGAAAAATAATCCTGGCCAAGTATGCCCTGCCAGCTGGGATGAAGGAGCTGCAACGCTTTCCCCATCGATTAAGATTTCCGGAAAAGTGGGTGAGCAACCCGGAATGGAATAGACGGGTAAAAAATAAAAATCCCATCTTTTTCAGATGGGATTTTTTAGTATTAATTTTTTTGATACAACTTCTCGTAAAACATGCCCAAGCCTAAAAGATCTTTTTCATGAAAATGTTTACCCATCAGCTGGAACCCAACTGGCGTCCCGCTCGTATTTGAGCGAACCGGTATAGAAATCGCAGGAATCCCTGCCAGGTTTGCGGGAATCGTATAAATGTCAGAAAGATACATGGCAAGCGGGTCATTTGCTTTTTCACCAATTTTAAATGGTGGAGTGGGGGTGGTAGGAGATAGAATAACATCAACCTCTTTAAATGCATTCGTAAAATCTTGGGTGATAAGCGCTCGCACTGCCTGGGCTTTGGCATAGTAGGCATCATAATAGCCTGAAGAAAGCGAGAATGTTCCCAGTAGAATACGCCGGCGAACTTCTGGGCCAAATCCTGCACCTCGTCCACCAAAATACAATTTCTCAAGCGCTGATTTACCTTCATGCACCACTCCAACCTCATGGCGTGCGTAGCGAATACCATCAAACCGGGCAAGATTCGCGCTGGCTTCAGCTGGCAAAATAATATAGTAGCAAGACACCGCATGATGCACATGAGGCAGTGACACCTCTTGTATCGAAACACCCAAGCTTTGCAGTGCATCAATAGCTTCTTGAATATGCTGTTGCACCACGGGGTCCGTATCCGCTAATCGAAATTCTTTTGGGATTCCAACACGAAGTCCACGAATACCCTCAAGTGTCGGCTTATCTAAATCTTTGTAGTTTGTGGCGCTGGTGGTTGCGTCGTAGGTATCTTGGCCGGCCAGTGTTTCAAATAAAATCGCCGCATCTTCAACCGTTTTTGTAAACGGGCCAATTTGGTCGAGGCTTGAAGCCAAGGCAATCAGCCCATGTCGCGACACAGCTCCGTATGTGGGTTTCAGGCCTACCACATTGCAAAATGCCGCCGGTTGGCGAATGGAGCCACCCGTATCCGAGCCAAGCGACGCAACCGCAAATGTGGCAGCAACCGCCGCGGCTGACCCGCCCGATGAGCCACCCGGAACCCAATCGGTATTTATAGGGTTTCGTGTTTTTTGAAACGCGGAGTTTTCGGTGGATGATCCCATTGCAAACTCATCCAAATTTGTTTTGCCCAAGAGCACGCTCCGTGCTTTTTTTAGTTTGGTAATGACAGTCGCATCGTAACTGGCAGTGTACCCTTCCAAAATTTTCGAACCGGCTGTAGCAGGGGAACCTTCGATTAAAATATTATCTTTGATCGCCAGTGGCACTCCGGCAAGTGGACTTACCGTATCACCTTTGGCAAGTGCAATATCTACAGCCTCCGCCTGGGTAGCGGCTGCATCTTCTTGCAAACTTAAAAAAGCCCCGATCTCGCCATCGCGGTGTTTGATGTGTTTGAAAAATGCCTGCGTTAACTCGAGCGCCGAGAATTTCTTCTCTCGCAAACCCCCCTGGACTTTTTTGATAGTTAGATCGTGTAAAAATTCCATGACGGTATTATGAAAATACTGGCGGTACCTTTAGCATTCCAGCTTCGACTTCTGGAAAATTTTCCACACCCTTGCCCTGGAGGGTATTGCGACGACTACCATCCTCGCGAAATACATTCATAAGATTTGTACCCCCGGTGGCCCCTGTTACGCCTGTCGTGTCAACGCTTTGTAATTGCGCCACATGGTCAAGAATGCCATTCAGGTCGGTTGCAAGTTTTTCAATGCTCTCTTCGGGTATTGCAACTCGGGCGAGTGTGCCCAAGTGCTTAATTTCTTCGGTCGTAATGTGTTTTGCCATAAAAGGTGGAAACGCCAGCCATTTGAACGTATTGTAGGGGAAACAAACCTTTTTTTCAAAAAGAAAACCGCCGTCAACGCAAATGCGTTACGGCGGTGGTTTTGGTTTTTGGGCGCGACTATCTTTGATGTCCTGCACCCAAAGACAAAAAATGGTGAAAAGTATGAGTGCCCACAAAAGAAGTAGGCCACCCAGAAAGGTAAATTGAATGAATGATTTGAAGGTAAAATTCACGCGACCTCCTTGCTATTTATCATAACAGGCATGCCAGTCGCCATGTGGTCTATTGAAAACAACTTCAATACGAGCGGCGCGGCCGCCATGCTCGAAGTCATTTTGGATAATGTTGTTTGGATTGGTGGTTGAGATAATAATTGTGTCATATCGGTCGTACCAACAATTATTTTCTTCGTCCCACGTTTTCCAGGCAACACCCGCAACTCCCGGTCGATGCATGAACTGGTTTTTCGCGGCTTGCAAAAAATCAGCATTGCTGGGGGGTTCTGTGGTTTCCTGGGGTGTTTCTAACCACTCAAGCAAATTCATCTGAGTCATAGGAGTAACGTCCTTTCTGCTTAAGAAATATGCCAAAATTGGCTAACTACATTATTCAGTCTTTACTCAAATTAGTCAAGGTTTGGGGTTTTGCACTAATATAATTCTTCGCTTCCAGCCGGCCAGAAACTTTTTTATAGAAACAGATCGAGCAATGTCTTTGCGTCTGCGCGAAATGGGGTCGTGGTAGTAGATCTTTGTTTTTCCAATACCAGTAATAAGAACTAAATGCCCTGAATTACCAGGAAGAAAGTCTTTGTGTATAGAGGCTAGAGCAAGTCCTTTTACTGTCTTTTGTTGTAAATATTTCCACGCAACAACTGGCGAATGTTTTGCCCAGTCATATGCACGTGCGTGGGCGCCATATTCTGCTGCTAATGCAGCAAGTCCCGCGTGGGTCCATCCAACATGGTTGATAAAAAATCCTTTTTGAATGCCGGTTCGAAGCATTTCAACAATCGAAACAGATGCCTCGGTCTGTGCCTCGACTGCCATGGCAACTGCCACCACTCCGCACGCCTTCGGCTGCCAGCGCTTCAATGGCACATCAAGAAATTGAGAGTAACGCGGAATGACTAGTCTATGTTTAAGAGATCGTGCCATAAATAGAATGCTACTGGTCGATAGCGAAGCGGGGTAATGGTGGGAACACGTTTTTCTCCAATGTTGCTGATGGCCTTACCGCCACCTAAGAAAAATCCAATATGTTTATGCTTGCCCACATAGTATTTTTTGTAATCCGCGCCAGTATTTGAACGATTTTGTTCCTCCGCCCACACCACAATACAGCCTGGTTTGGGGGTTGTGATTTCGTACCACCCCGAAGCTTGCAGATCATCAAGTGCCCGGTGCACGGTGAGCTGTATGTCGCCAATAAGGGAGAAGATTTTTAAAACCGAGGTTACGTAAAACGCGCAGCTTAATTTCCCTCCGCGCAATACGTTTAATGGTTTTCCATCAACACTGCAATAAAACTGTTGAAACAGTTTTGAATCTACACTGGCTTTAATATACGCCAGCATGCTGCGTTTTTTTTGGGGGATAACAATAACTTTTTTTGTATTCTGTGCGTGGGGCATTACTTCAGTGTCTTTAGTATACCTAAAAACACACGTGCGCGATCGGCATAGTCTTTGAACTGATCAAAGCTCGCAGCAGCGGGCGAGAGTATAACGCGACCAATTCCAGAAATAGTGGTGCGTTCCAATGCGCTCCACGCAGCACTCACTGCCTGTTGTAGTGTGTCTACCTCAGAAACATCCACACCGCGCATCCCCGTAAATGCCGCAGCTATTTTCTTCCTATTTTGGCCATACAGCATAACCGCAAAAAATGTTTTTGATTTTTTTAAGGCGCTTGCCAAGGGGGCATAGTCGAGATTTTTATCTGCCCCACCAGCAAGTAAAACATTCGCGCCATCGTCAAATGCTGCAACAGCTGCTGCGGTTGCTCCAGGGTTGGTGGCTGCGGAATCATCATAAAATTCAATCTGTACACCAGAAGAAAGTTTTTTTGTCGCAACTAATTGCAACCGATGCGCAACGCCGGTAAATGAGCGCACTGTTTTTTCTATGATAGTTTTAGAAACCCCTGCGATCCGTGCGATTTCAGCAGCAAGCGCCACATTCAAAAATAAATGAGCGCCGCCAATACGCATCCACTCCTTTTTTACAAAGGTGGTCGTAGTAGTTACTGGGTGTAGCGTCGCGCGTGAACGGGTTGCGAGGTTTTTTGTTCTCGTATTTGAGGCAATATACGCAACATGATCACGTGCGGTTTGAAACCGCACGATGTTGGCTTTTGCGCCCACATATTCACGCATGGTTTTGTGAACATCGAGATGATCAGGAAAAATTTCCGTAATGCCGACGATATGGGGCGAGATTGTTGTGTCGTGTAACTGAAAACTAGAAAGCTCCAAAACTACGATTGATTTTTTAGTAAGTCGGGGAAGTAGTGGCAGTGCTGGAGTTCCCACGTTGCCAGCCAGGTACGCGTCACGCCCAGCAGCACGAAGCATGTGATATACAAGTGTTGCCGTGGTGGTTTTTCCTTTGGTGCCGGTAATGCCAATAACGGGGCAGGGAGCTAATTCTAAAAATAATTTGGTAGCGCTGGTCAGTACCGCACCAGCGCGCGCGGCTCGTTGTAATTCTGGCGAGCCGTAGTACACGCCGGGTGAACGCACAATCATATCAAAACCAGAAAGATCATCCAGATAACCTTCGCCGCTTTTAACCTCAATACCGTTCGGCACGGCAATTGAAGCATTTTTATCAAACACGCAGATGCGAGCTCCTTTGTATTGAGCGTTTGTTTGAAAAAATTTCAATACAGCATGGCCTTCGCGACTAAAGCCAATAATTGCTATGTTTTGCGGGCGCAACATTTTTGTTGCGGGGGAGGGATTCGAACCCCCGTCTACTGGTTATGAGCCAGTCATGC
>CAZXZC010000026.1:0-12482 GCA_964645125.1 uncultured Candidatus Saccharibacteria bacterium
AACTATTGCTTTTTTATAAATTTTGTGGTATAATACGAAAGTTCTTTACATCTGAAAAAAGGAAAATCACGATGAGGTTTCAAAGAATCATTCTGTTTCCGCTGTTTTGGATAATGAAAATGGGGTTCGGTCTTTCAAAATGGTGCGAACCATTGTACCGAACAACATTGCCCGAAGACAGCGCCCAAGAACCACTACGAAGAATTTTAGTCAAATGGTTCCGGGCGCAAAAAGAGGTCAAAATAAAAGACCTTCCAGGTCAGTTGCGGCTGCAGCTAGAGTTCCCCGATGATGTTGATGAGAAAATCTACGCCGCCGCGCTCTGCTATCAGATAGCAACAGAGCAAGCTCACCTCATTATTGAGGTGAGAATGGGAAGGTCTTTTTTCTTTTCAATCGAGTTAAATGATGCCGAGGTAAAAGAATTAGCAAAAATAATGGCCATTCAATGAAGGGGAAAGATTAAAAAACCAACCACCACCCAAGTACTATCCGGGTGGTTTTTTGTTTCAAAATTTGAAAAACAGAAAGCGAAGAGTACTATAAAAGAAGGATTGGTATCTTGAAGATACAAGGGCAAAAAATATTGACATGCAAACGAAAGGAGTCCCATATGAAGACATTGAGGGTGACCATTTTACAAATACCCGATAGGATGCACGTCGGTCCAGGCACTACCCCTATCATTAAAGCCGTGTTGCATGAAGACTCGAAAGAAGTAAAATTCTACATTCTCCAACCCGGCCAGCAAGCAAACACCATTGTTAAAAACCTCTACAAAGTTGGCATACCCAATAACGCAGCACCGTGTAGCACTAAAAAATTATCTCCAAAAGATGGAAGTGATTTTCTAACAAACATAAAGCTCGCGTTTGAACGAAACCGTGGTCACATTATCGCTACTCACGCAGAAGAGCTAAAAGAGGAAGAGGCGATTAATGATTGTAAAAGAGTTGAAAAATTCTTTGGTACCATAGAATCAATCGACCAAACTACGGGTGTGACTACGGTGTTTGGAGGTTCGTATGAAGTTGACGGGGAGAGGTTTTCGGTAGAAATTCCAATACGCTGTTTTTTACCAGAAAGCCAAGCGCCAGAGGTGAAAAAAGATGTCCAAGCACTACTGATATTCGAAAAACAAATATGGGGTATGAAGCAGGCGGGTGTTATCGCGGCTGCGGTGATCACGCCAGGCAATTACCCACTATTTGCTGGGCCAAGCATTGATGAAGAGGATTTGCTGAACTGGGCGCAGACCGTCGAGTTGTAAGTCACTCACGACATTTCTTAAAACAATAAGTTCCCATCTGCCGAAAGCGGGTGGGACTTTTTTTGTAAAAAATTGATGTAGCTGGCAGCCGCAATCATGGCCGCGTTGTCGGTGTTAAACGACATCGACGGCACAAACAAAGGGATACCAGCATCTTTGGCAACCTGCTTCATGCGGGTACGCAAATACTTATTACCAGCCACTCCACCAGACAATGAGATAGAACGAACTCCATATTCGGCAATGGCTCGTGCCGTTTTACCAGCCAGTACCGCAACTGCAGCTTCTTGAAACGAGGCGGCAACGTCGGCAAGATCAGCATTCGGGTTATCGCGCAAATAGTAGAGCACCGAAGTTTTTAAACCCGAAAAACTAAAGTCATAGTTTTTGAAAGCGAGCATCGGTCGCGGGAATGCAATCGCGTCCTTTTTTCCTTTTTTGGCTAGTTTCTCCACCTCCGGCCCACCAGGGTAGGGAAGTTGCACCATGCGCGCAACCTTATCGTATGCCTCTCCAACTGCATCATCACGCGTTTGGCCGATTACTGAAATATCAGTCAGCGACTTCATGTGTACCAGCATCGTATGACCACCCGACACCACGAGTCCTATCATAGGGAATTGTATCGCGCTGCGAGATTTCGAAAGCAAAAAACTATACAAATGTCCTTCCATATGGCTGGTGCCTGTTACCGGCACGCCAAGCTCCTCTCCCAATTTTTGCGCAAAGACAATCCCAGCCCACAAGGCAGGTTCCAAGCCTGGCCCCACCGTAACCGTAACGTAGTCAATCGATTTTTTTAGAGTCGCGGCAGTTTTTTTGTTCTTACCCAAAAGCTGCTCCCACAGCACGGGCAATGCTGCAATATGTTCGCGCTTGGCAATGTTTGGCACCACCCCACCATACGGCTGGTGCAAGGGGATTTGTGAAAGCACTAAATGCTTTATGAGTTTGAATGCCGGTTTGGCAATGCCACCCGTCGCGCGCACCAAAGCCAACGATGTTTCATCGCAGCTCGTTTCAATGGCTAAAATAGTGGTGTATTTTTTCGTCATGTATAAAAAGGATACCCTACCGCATAGGTGTTACGCGATAGGGTAATATTGAAACACTAGTCATTAATCTCGATATTAATATCGACGGTTAAGAATAGGGGGACTTTTTCAAAAGCAGATTTCACTTTTAAACTCACTTCCTTGTCTGCAGCAGTAGCTAGTAGGATAAAGAAGCGATTTTCTTTGGGGAAAGGCATTAGTGTGTGAATAAGCCCTTCACAAAATGAATCTGTAATTTCCTCTGGTTTTACAACAGTAAGAATATCAGAGAGACGGTGATAAATTTCAGGTTTATCAAGCAGGAATTCCAGAATATTCTTAAAAAAAATAGGATCTTTATTCCCAATGGCGAGCACAACTCCAGAGTTTTCAAATACCTTCAAGTCGGGTATATGCATAAACTAGACACCTCCAATGTCTATGAAAGGGAAAGGGCAGTTAATAATTTAGGCGCCAAAATGCTGCCTATGACGGTAGCATAACCACCTCAATAGTCAAGAATTGCCTTGCCGTATCTATTGGCTTGTCCTGAGCTTGCCGAAGGGCCATACCCCACTTGTAGTGAGTTTACCGAACTAAAACCCTACTATTGCACTGCCTCTATCGTAACCGCTCCCGTTTCAGAATCAACCACCGCAAGCGCTAATTGAACCTCCGCGCCAGAAACACTTTGAAGAACAAGTTCTTTTGCCGCATGCAAATCAGCTTCGTGTTTTGCTCGTTCCTCTTCTTTGGAGGGGAACGCCGCAGCACCGCCATATGCACCACAATCAGTGTGATTTATTAAAATAATTTTTTTGATATCATGCAATTTTTTTGATAAGCCTAATTGCCGCAACACAAACTCGCGGTCGCTTTCTTGTTTCGGGTTCACGATGTTGCCAACCGCCCCCGCCACGGAAATCACATCGCAGTCTCCAATAATGTTCTGTGATTTTTTATATTCCTCCAGCGCCTGCGCCAGCCGAAAATCAATGCAGTGCAACACTGCTGCTTCACACGTATGTTTCATATTTCAGTATTCTAGAAAAAATCCATTATTTTCTCAACGGCTCTTAATATAGACAATATTTAGTTTTAATGATATATTGTTTTTTGTGCTTCATCCTTTTTGCTCGTTAACAATTTTTAGATATTCATGGAGGAAATGATATGAGTTCAGAGGTTGGTTTGCAGAGAAATGAATATATGCCAAGAGTCATCTCGAGATTTCTTGATGCAAATAAAGCGGTGGCAGAGAGAATTGCTTCTCCTCGTCACAAACAACTTCTCGCGGAATTTTTAGCTGAATGCCCCGACACCGATTTTGCATTTTCTTGTTGTATTGATGAAAGAACTAACGGCCCAGAGTGGTGTCGTGCACCTTATGCCACGTGTAAATTGTGGAAAAGTCCTGGAGGAAATCTCACCCTTGGTTCAAAGCTTTTTGCAAATGAACTTGAGATCTGTTCACAACGTTCACTTGTGCAGGGAAAAAAATTTTTAGTGATTGCCACATATCACTTATCTGCTGCTCATCAAGATAAGGGATGCAAGGCAGTCCATTATGACAGGGACCGGGCTTATAGCAACGCTCTTTCTCTGAAAAATCAAATCGATACAGTCTTTCAAAGAAATGGAGTTTACGCCATTGTCATGGGAATGGAAACTGATACGCAGACATTCATTCTGCATGATGAAAAACAAACATTATGTTTCGAATTGTCGAGCTACAGAGGCAAGCCTTTCGATGATATAAAGGATTTGGTTGCCTCGTCTTATCCCTCCTTTCCCTTGTCGGTAGTAAATGATCTTGCGCGGTTGCTTTATCGGAACTTGAATAGGTCAACAGTCGTACCATGTGATCGTTTGGCTTATCACTCAGATCACCGCGCTTATGGGATTGGCGTTGGGCGCGGATTTGAATCGGTTCATGAAAATCAAATTGTGACTGTCGGTTTATGGGGGTATGAAATCGATAAGGCAATTGCCATAGCGGGTAAGGTGCTTCTTGAAAATTTGGAGCATGGAAGAATTCCGAAAGAAGATGGAGTGGCTTTGATTTGCCAGGCTGGTTACTATGTGGCTGGAGTTGATAGAAGAAACATTCGGTTCGCCGAAATTCAGGCCCAGCATTTATTGGATTTCAGCCTTGGTGTTTTGGAAAAACAAGTGCCAGAAGTGTTTCGTTACGTTTCGGCTATTGCTGGAACGATTAATATGAACACTTTTGAATTTCAACCGCTCCAGTAATTTTTTGCGAAATACGCAAAACCAGGCCGAAGTCCCCACAAGGACTTCGGTTTTTCTTTCCCAAAACAAATAAAAAAGGTTATTTCAATGCGTAATCCTCAATTCGCAATTTCTTAATTTTCTTACTATTGGCTATTTGCTATACCCCATTGGCTTGTCTATGTAATAACCCGCACGCTATTATCATGAACTTCTACCACGCCACCCACCGTATCAACCGTGGTGACTCGCCCAGCGCTATCCGTTACCGTGAGTGTTCCTTTTTGTAAAACCGTAATAATCGGCCGGTGATGATCAAGAATGGTAATCTCGCCGCTGGTAGTAGGACAGGTAAGTGACACTGCTTCACCATCAAACAATGTTTCTTTTATCGAGTGTATTGATACGTGCATGTGCTATTTCACCTCATCTATTGAACCTTTCATATAAAATGCATCCTCCGAAAAACTATCCATGTCTCCGCGCAAAATTGCTGCAAACCCTGCAATCGTATCTTCCCGTTTTACGAATTTGCCTGGCCTGCCCGTGAACTGCTCGGCAACAAAAAATGGCTGGGACAAAAAGCGCTGAATTTTACGAGCGCGAAACACCACTGTTTTGTCCGCATCCGAAAGTTCTTCAATACCCAAAATCGCGATAATGTCTTGCAGCTCTTTGTATCGCTGCAATACTTTTTGTACTGCAAGTGCCGTGTCGTAATGCTCCTGTCCCACAATAGAAGGAGTCAGTGCGGTTGAGGTTGAAGCTAAGGGGTCAACAGCCGGGTAAATACCAATTTCGGTTAACGCGCGCGAGAGTACGATAGTGGAATCTAAGTGAGCAAATGTCGCAGCTGGTGCGGGGTCGGTAATATCATCAGCAGGCACATACACTGCCTGTACCGAGGTAATAGCGCCGTGTTGCGTGGAGGTGATGCGTTCTTGCAGTATTCCCATTTCCGACGCCAGTGTCGGCTGGTATCCTACGGCCGAAGGTAACCGGCCAAGAAGCGTAGAAACTTCAGAACCTGCCTGTGAAAAACGGAAGATGTTATCGATGAACAAAAGCACCTCTTTTTTCTCTTCATCGCGGAAATATTCTGCCATCGCAAGTGCCGACAGTGCCACGCGGGCGCGAGCCCCCGGAACTTCATTCATCTGCCCAAACACCAGTGCCGTTTTGTCGATAACGCCACTCTCTTTCATTTCTACGAACAAATCGTTGCCTTCACGGGTACGTTCTCCAACGCCCGCAAATATCGAGGCGCCACCCGAAACTTCAGCAACGTTTCGAATGAGCTCAGTCAGAAGTACTGTTTTACCCACGCCTGCTCCACCAAACAACCCCACCTTGCCACCGCGAATAAACGGCGCCATAAGATCAATTACTTTAATGCCCGTTTCAAAGACTTCTGTTGTTGTAGATTGTGCGGCAATGCCCGGAGCCTCGCGGTGAATAGGGCGCACAGTACTGAATTTTTTACCCGGCTCATTTAACGATTCACCCAGTACATTAAAAATATTCCCCAATACTTCTTTGCCTACCGGCACAGAAATTGGCGCACCCGTATCGGTAACCACCTCATCGCGCCGCAAGCCATCGGTGGATGAAAGCGCAATAGCTCGTACTCGTCCCGGCGATAAATGCTTTGCGACTTCAAACACAACACGCGTACCGTCTTTTACAATCTCAAGCGCGTTATACAGAGCAGGAGTGTGTGGCATGGCTGTACTGCCTGCAGTAGGTGCGAATTCTACATCAATAACCGGCCCGACGATTTGGATAATTTTACCTGTTGGATTGTGAGATGTCTTTTGCATTGAGATTATTTTGTATTTTGAAATCTTAGGTTTTACGAATTACGCGTTAGGGTCTATGTTCTGCGACTTTGGTTATTCCATCGCGCTGGCCGTACTGGTAATTTCTATAAGCTCGCGAGTGATGGTCGACTGCCGCAGTCGGTTGTATGCAAGTGTGAGTGTCGTAATGAGCTCACCAGCATTTTCTGTAGCGTTTTTCATTGCAGCACGCCGGGCTGAATGCTCCGAAGCATTTGCCTCAAGCATAATGTGATACAGGTAAATTGCAAAAAGCATTGGCGCAATAGTGGCAATAACAGCATGTGGGGATGGCTCGATAATGTATTCAAGAGGCGTATTCGATCGCCCGCGCAGTACTTGTTCTCGTATATTCGCGTACTTACCAGTCGTGGGAAGAATTGCCTCCACGGTTTCGCGAACATGAGAGAAGGTAAGAGGCAGCAAATCATGGCGCACCGCACGTTGTTCGAGCGCGCTGACGAATGTAGTGGTAAAGCATACGGCTGTCCCGAACGCACCATCCCGGTAGCCGGCAAGCAAGGCTGTTGCAACTGGCGACATATCTTCTATGTTTGATACGTCTGATAATTTTGAAAACGTTGCAAAAAGGGAGTACCCATTTTTTTTGGCGTATTCCGCGGCCTTATTGCCAACCGCGATCACCAGAATATCATCCGTAGCGAGGTTGCGTTCTTTTATCCAACGGGTACATGTTGCAAACACTCCCACATTAAACGCACCCGCGAGCCCCTTATCTGATGCAATAAGAAGAATGGCGGTTTTGGCAGAAACGGGTACGGGACGAGTAAACTCAAGCGGTAAAAAGGTCTCGAGCTCCTCTGTGGTACCAATAGTCACAAGCATGTGAGCTAGTATTTCCATGGCGGTAACTGCATAGGGTCTGCCGGCAAGTGCTACCTCTTGGGCTTTGCGCATTTTTGTCGCAGCCACAAGCTCCATGGCCGATGTCATTTGGTGAATACTTGCGGCTCCCGTTTTTCGTTTTTTAATAACGTGCAGTGACATAAATAGTTATGAAGCAGTTTCGCCATGGTGGGCAAACTGTGTGAGTGCGTGCTTTAAGGCTTCTTCGATCTGCGGTGTTAATTCTTTAGTAGCTTCAAGTGGTTCTAAGACGTGCGGTCCTGCTGTTGCTTCGAGAAACGCAAGAAGACGTGAGATGGTGGCGCTCACTTTCGAGAGCGCAATGCCATCGATAAACCCGTGGGTTGCCGCATAAATAAGACACACCTGTTCGCTTACTGTGTACGGGTGCAGGTCTTGTTGTTTTAAAAGTTCCGTTAGCAGTTCTCCGCGGGTAATTTTTGCAGCCGTTGCCGCATCGACATCGGAAGCAAACTGCACGAATGCCTGCAACTCACGAAACTGCGCCAAAGAAAGCCGAAGCGTGCCCGCGACTTTTTTCATTGCTTTTGTTTGTGCTGCACTCCCTACACGCGAAACCGAAAGTCCCACGTTTACGGCTGGCCGCACCCCTTTATTGAATAAATCACTTTCTAAAAATATCTGACCATCCGTAATAGAAATAACATTGGTGGGAATGTATGCCGAAATATCACCAAGCTGCGTTTCAATAATTGGCAATGCAGTCAATGATCCGCCGCCATGTTCTTTTGAAAGTCGGGCCGCACGTTCTAGTAAACGCGAGTGTAAATAAAACACATCACCTGGGTAGGCTTCGCGGCCCGGAGGTCGCCGCAAGAGTAAAGAAATTTGTCGGTACGAGTTGGCATGCTTACTTAAATCATCGTAAATAACCAATGCGTCTTCACCCTTGTCCATAAAATATTCCGCGATCGCGCACCCTGCAAAGGGCGCAAGGTAGCAGTACGCCGCCGGAGCAGATGCCGCTGCCGCTACGATGATACACGAAGATAACGCGCCTTGCTCGCGCAGTGTCTCAACGAGTCGAGCAATTTTTGATTCCTTTTGACCAATTGCCACATACACACTCACCACGCGCGCCGCGCCGGTGGCATTTGCCTTTGCCTGAGTGATCATGGTGTCTATCGCAATAGCTGTTTTGCCCGTTTGGCGATCGCCAATAATAAGCTCACGTTGTCCGCGGCCAATGGGAATCATTGCGTCAATACTGGTGATGCCGGTGGCCAAAGGAACTGACACGCCTTCGCGCGCTACCACGTTTGGGCTTACTCGTTCAAGAGGATTGCGAGTGGTATGGTCTGTTCCGAAAATCGCCCCTGCTCCATCCAGTGGATTGCCCAATGGGTCTACCACGCGCCCCAACAACTCTTCACCAACCGGAAGCGATAGTCGTGTGCCAGTAAGTTTTGCCGTCGCCCCAGCAGCGATAGTGCGGTCACTACCAAGAATAAGTGCTCCAATGGTGTCCTCTTCTAAATTCAGCGCCACCGCCGGCACGCTACCATTTTCATCTTCAATCAAAAGCAATTCCTGTGATTGTGCGTCACGCAACCCCGAAATACGAGCAACACCGTCACCAACTTCTATAACAGTTCCCACCGATTCCCACTCCGGAGCATGAGCATCCCGAGTAATCGATTTTTTAAGTTGTTCAATAAGTTCAAATGACATAAAAGGTATTAAAGAAGGGTGGTTAAGAAGAAAAGAGGGAAGTAACAATGCGCTGCACGGAAAAATCCAACCGGTACTGCTCATCAAGTAAAAGCACCACCCCGCCAATCAACCGTGGGTCTATGGTGGTATGTGTATGCATTGTTCCAAAAGAACGGGTAAGTGCATCGGTGATGGGCTGAAAGGTGCTTTTCTCCATTGCGCGAGCGGTGGTGATGGTGAGGGTGTGCTGTTTTGTTTGGAGTCGTACCAAGCGCGTTAAAGCATCAACAACAGCATGGCGCTTCCCCCAATCATTGTTTTTTTTCAACAATGCCACAAACGAGTCCAAAAGAGCCCCCCGTTTTTCTTCTGGTGTGCTGCGCAATACTTGAAAAAGTGAAGCGGCGTAGGAATGTGCTGAATAGGTCATGGGGGGGGTAAGTGTTAGTGTGTTCGTACTGCCCGAGCCGCTTTTCGAATTAAAGCCATATCGACACTTGCCGGGTTCACCTCAATAACATCAGTAAGTACGCGCTTGGTAAGAGTAATGATCTCCTGTTGCGCCTTCGCGTGCTGCGCGTGCGCCAGCGCGAGTGCTTCGGCTGCTGCAGCCTGCAAAATCTCTGCCTCTTGCCGCTTTGCTTTTTCAATAACTTGTTTCTTTTTTTCTTGCGCCTTCGCGGTTATCGCGCTTGCCACGGTAAGTGCTTCGTCTTGCGCGCGGGTCAGTATTGCTTCTTTGGTCTGCTCTATGTTGGTAAGAGCCTCGCGTGCCCGCTGGGCATCCGCCACTCCTTTTGCAATCGTATTGGCCCGGGCGTTCATAAACGCAAGTAGTTTTTTGTATACCAAAAAATAGATCACCAAAAACACGATGCCAAAATTAACCGCTTGCGCCAAAAACAAACGCACATCAAGCCCAAGTTTTTCTAAAAGAAGTTCCATTAAGACAATAGAATAATGAATAAAGAAGTATGAATTATGGATAAATGCAAAAGAGTATTTTGTCTAAAACCTTAATTCTTTATTCTTACTTCATCATTCTTGTATTTACACGTGCTACGTGAATTTAATAATGAGGGCAATAACCAGTGCATAAATCGCAAGCGCTTCAGCAAAGGCAATTGCCAAAATCATGGCAGTCTGCACCTTTGAAGCAGCTTCTGGGTTTCGGCCAATTGCTTCCAAGGCAGATGCGCCAATGCGCCCTATAGCCAATGCCGGCAAGCCCGTGCCAATAAAAATAGTAGCCGCAGTCGCAATAATTTTCAGATTCTCTGAGTCAAGCATAAGAGTAAAAGTATAAAATCGACGATAAATATATTTAGTGAGCGTTTGTTGTGGCGGTGGCGATAAATACCAGAGTCAACATAGAAAATATTAACGCCTGCACAAACCCCACAAACAACTCCAGAAACAAAAACGGTAATGGCACCACATACGGCACCAGAAATGCAACAATGGTCAAGAGCACTTCCCCCGCGAACACATTTCCAAACAATCGAAACGAGAACGACACCATTTTAGCAAATTCGCTCACCAATTCCAATACTCCCACAAAAAATTCGATCGGTCCGTGAAAGTTTAGAAATTTTGTAACATGTGTACGTACGCCAATTGCCCCAACTCCTAAAATATGAGTTGCCACAACGGCAATAACCGCCAATGCAAGTGTAAAATTCAAATCTGCCGCCGGCGCACGCAACAGGGGAATACCTCGCGCTCCTTCATGACCCTCGCGAAACAAGAACGTACCCACGCCGGGTAACAGTCCTAACCAGTTTGAGATAAGTACAAATAAAAAAATTGACGCAATAAGTGGTAGGTAAGTTTCTGACTTTTTTCGATCATGAACAACGCTGTTGATCGTATCCACCAACCCCTCAACCACAATCTCCAGACCATTTTGTAGGCCCGTGGGTACCATTGCCAGCTTTTTACCAGCTACAACATACAATGCACTCACAATAGCCACCATGGTAATGGTAGAAAGCAGCAGCGAATTTGTTACTGCAAGCGAACCAATATGAAACAACGGTTCAGCAACAAGTGAAATTTCTGGAGGCATAATACCTACCACTCTAGCAGTGCCGCTATTGCCAGTGCAAGCAAATATAAGTAGTATAGCCCCTACCGTACCTTTCAAACCTACCTAACCAAACTTCAACCCAAAAAGGAGGGAAAGTTTTATGACTGAATCAGTAACAAAAGCGCAATTATTGCATGATGGGTGTTTTTCCAAAGCCATCATGCAAACATGCGGAACCTGCAGTCTGTGTGGAGGCAATACAGACATTAATGATTTTAAAGTGTGTGCACAATGCGCCGAACAAAAGGATCTGTGCATGAAATGCGGCGAACCACGCGTCCAAGAAACACCGCCACCCGATATATTTCACGGGTCCTGCCAGGCATCTGCTCCGATGGCACCAGCATTCCCAGGCACATGTGAGTGTGGAGGAACAAAAAATTACGCTTCTTGGAAGATGTGCGCAGAATGCGCCCAACAAAAAGGCACCTGCGTTCTTTGTGGTGAGTCTCTTGTTGCTACAAAGGCAAAAATTGAACCTTGTGTTGTATGTGCAGATTGCGCCGCGGAGCCGCCAGTGGTTGTTGCTGCTATGGGATACTGTAGCCGATGTGGTACAAGTATTCCATCGTCTGCTTATTGGTTTTGCTTCCCATGTTCGCTCTCTAATAAACAATGTTTCATTTGCGGCAAACCCACACCCGATGCACAGTAGTAGTTCTGCGCAAAATACCCAAAACCGGTATACGAGAGTTCTCGTGTACCGGTTCTTTTATGAGAATTTAATGTAGACAAATAACAATGAGCAGATGGAAGAATCTAATAATTATGCCTTTATCGACAGTCAAAATTTAAATTTAGCTATTCGTGAGCTTGGATGGAGGCTTGATTTCACTCGCTTTAGAAAATACCTAGCAGATAAGTACAAAGTTTCTAGGGCATTTTTGTTCATTGGGTACATCGATGGCAATACAAGTCTATACACCCACCTGCAGAATGCTGGGTTTATTTGTATTTTTAAACCGACACTGAAGTATAAAGATGGAACAACAAAAGGAAATTGCGATGCAGAACTAGTCCTCTGGACTATGATCGAATATACAAACTATCAGAAGGCGCTCATTGTTACGGGTGACGGAGATTTTTACTGTCTCATAAACCATCTTATTGAAAAGAAAAAGTTAAAAGTAGTATTAATCCCAAATGAATTAAAATTCTCCGCGCTCCTTAAATTTAAACTATTTCGCCCGTATCTGAGATATATGAATAACTTAAAAGATAAATTGGCATTTAAAAAAGAAAAGACCCCATAAGGACAAAACCTCATAGGGCGACTCTTCCGTTGGTGATTACTGCTATTGTGCTATACATGCAGAGCGCATGTCAATAACAAGACTACTAAATACAGCCTATACCTTATTTCACCTCGAAAAACTGGAGACTTTTTAACATTGCCAATACAATCGCTTTGTATTCCTCCGCATGACCCGGGAGTCCATGGGACATATCAAGTCGAAACTCTAGTCCATCTGTTTTGT
>CAZXZC010000027.1:0-5688 GCA_964645125.1 uncultured Candidatus Saccharibacteria bacterium
TTTTTCTATTCACATCGCGCGCAAAAACAAAAATGGCAAATACTGTATCCTTAAATGAATGGATGTCCATGAGGCTAAACATTATGTAAATCTGGTTGAGTTTATAAAAACCGCACGCGCGCAGGGCTTGCCTGACGGCCAGATTCAAAAATCATTGCAAGAAGTTGGCTGGAGTGAACACGACGTTGCGGCCGGGTTTGGGTTTGTCGATCAAGACGCAATCTCACTTATTCACGCCGGTGGCCCCGAGGCAGTTGCGCATCCCTTGCTCTTTCACAAACATTGGCGTCAAGCCTTAGCGGGGGGAATTGGGCTTGTTATCATTATCGCCCTTACCGTGAGTGGTAGGTCATACATCACAACAATAAGCGATTGGATACGTTCATTGATTCCAATGAGGCAAAATGCGGAAGTCGCCTATACCATACCCACACAAACCACCTCAACCAAAATTGTTTCACTCTTGCAAGATGAAACAGTTACGAGCTTTGCGTTTGCCCCAGCCGGCACCAAAAACTTTTACCTCAAAACTAATAAAGGCCGTACCATAGGAGAGGAGTCGACTCCACAAGCAAGCACCAATCCATACGCTGACATTACGCTTGTTACCCAAGGCATAAAAACGGGCTTTGCGGCCAGCGGCGTACCCTTCGGGAAATATTTTGACTACGTACAACTACCCGAGCTTTCTCCCGTGCCTGCCGCACCCTTTGTTCCGGAGAATCTTTCAAACCTTCCCTATATTGCTAGTGAGGGGGGAGTATTTTTTGTCGTGCAGGGCACACAAACCAGTCCAACGTACGATGCCATATTAAAACTTTGGATCGCACCGGACGGAAAAAACATTGCCTATAGCGCGCTCAAAAATTGCTCAATTCATCCAATCTCGGTGGTTGAAAAAATAAAGCGTTTGAGCACAAAAAATTGTGACGTGGTGGTCGTCACCAACACCAAAGAAATCCCAGTCAAAAAAATTCCCGCACTGGGTGCGTTTTCTCTTAAAGACAACAGCTTTGCGTTTGTGACAGCTGACGAAGCATGCCAAGAAAATTACCAAAAAGGAATTGACCCGCAAGTGTCGTGCAACACGCAGGTGATCACGGAAGCAGGGCAGCAAAGCCCGGTGTTTGATTTCGTGCGCAGTTTTGGATTTTTACAAAACGGCACGCTTGTCTACAATGCCCGTGTAGCTGACAAAGAAGCGGTGTTTGTAGGTGGGGTAAGCCGTGGAGAGTTTAGTGGTATTAACGCGCGCCAAATCAAGCAACCCCAAGCATTCCCAACCGGTATCATCTCAACCGACAGCAAAAGGCTTATCTATGCCGCAGTCACCGCGGGTCAAGAAGCATTGTTTATTGACGACATTCAACTGCCAGTGTACGCGCAGGTATTGGCTGTGTCCTATGGGTCCGACGGTCATACGGCGTATTACGCCGCAGTTGATGACACCAATACCGTGGTGTTGAATACCGTGAAATTCTAAGGCAAGAATAATGAAGTAAGAATAAAGAATTAAGGTTTAAATGCTTCTGCAGGAACCTTTATTCATAATTCCCCATTCTTTATTCCTGTACTTGGGAATATATGCTATATTCTAAGTACGTATGGATCCATATCTATCTATAGTCATTCCTGCCTATAACGAGGCCAAGCGCATCGTGCCGACACTGCGAGATATCAACGAAAAAATGAGCACGGTTTCGTACCCGTACGAAATTATCGTGGTAAATGACGGTTCAAAAGATAACACGGCCGAAGTAGTAAACAGCGTGCTGGGTGAAATTAAAAATCTGCGCCTTATCGACAACAAACACAATCAAGGCAAGGGAGGCGTGGTGTGCCAGGGGATGCTTGCGGCGCGCGGAGCCATTCGCTTGTTTACCGATGCCGACAACTCCACCTCAATAGACCAGTTCGAACACATGCGCCCATGGTTTGAAAAAGGGTATGCGATTGTAATAGGGTCGCGTGCAGTATCCGGCGCTGATCTGGCTGTTGCTCAGCCGTGGTACCGGCAGTTGCCTGGCAAGGTTGGAAACCTCATTTTTCAATCCGTCCTCAACTTGTGGGGTATTTGGGATACCCAATGCGGTTTTAAAGCATTTACCGCAGAAGCAGCCGAAGCAGTATGCAAGAGGGCAAGAATTGTCGGATGGGGATTTGATGTAGAGCTTTTAACACTTGGCAAGAAGCTTGGGTATAAAATAAAGGAGGTTCCGGTACGATGGGTTAATGATGCAAATTCGCATGTAAAGGCCAGTGCGTACTTGAAAGTTTTAGTCGAAACTTTTACAATTCGCTGGTGGCTGTGGACTAATATCTACAAGCTCTAATCTCCTCAGTGTTCGAGTATTCTATACACTAGTTTCTATAATATCTTACCTATATACATGCCAACCTACGTTACCAAAGAAAAACTCGAGAGTTTAAAAAACGAGCTCGAAACCCTCAAAACAACCAAGCGGCAGGAGGTCGCTGAAATGCTACGCCAAGCAAAAGATTACGGCGACTTGTCTGAAAACTCAGCATACACCGAAGCGCGTGAGGCACAGAATCAACTTGAAATAAAAATTGTGGAGCTGGAGGAAATGATTAAAAACGCCGAAGTGATTACACAAAGTTCGGGCGGTGATTTTGTGAGTGTTGGTTCCACTATTACTGTCAAAAAAGACGGAAAGGAATTTACCTATACCATTGTTGGCTCAGAAGAAGCGGATCCGACTGCTGGTAAAATTTCAAATGAATCTCCGCTGGGCAAAGCATTCTTGGGCCATGCAGTAGGCGATGAAGTAGTGGCGCACATCCCAGCCGGCTCGGTAAAATACACGATCACCCGCCTAAAGTAGTAGGCTGCAGATAGTGTACAATAAGTTCATGCTGGACGAACTCATAGGCGAGCGAAAGAAGAAAATAACTGCCCTGCAGGAGGCGGGTATTTCCGCGTATCCTATTTCCACTAAACGTACTCACACGATTGGTGAAGTATTGGCTGCGTTTTCCAAAATACAAAAAAGTAAAAAATCAGTTGCCATAGCCGGCCGTGTTATGGCGCTACGCGATCAAGGAGCGTTAATGTTTTTAGATGTCAAAGATCAAAGCGGCACTCTGCAGGCGGTAGTCAAATCTGACATTGTAAAAAATTTTGCGCTTACTCAAGCTACCATTGATATCGGGGATTTTGTAAATGTCACTGGGCCATTGTTTATCACAAAGCGTGGTCAAAAGAGTGTTGAGGTGAAAACTATTACCACGCTCGCCAAAGCACTTCGTCCGCTGCCATCGCAGTGGTTTGGTATTGAAGAAACCGATACCAGGCTCCGCAATCGGTACTTAGATATCGCGCTCAATAAAGACACACAGGAATTGTTCGTAAAAAAGGCATTGTTCTGGTCGACAATGCGAACCTTTTTGTTGCAAGAGGGGTTTCTAGAGGTAGAAAACCCAGTGCTTGAGGCCGTGCCAGGTGGTGCTGAGGCCGAACCATTTAAGACTCATCACAATGCGCTCGATGAGGATTTCTTTTTGCGCATATCCCTCGAGCTTCCCTTAAAAAAATTATTAGTTGCGGGCTATGAGAAGGTGTTTGAGATTGGCCGCATCTTCCGCAACGAAGGTATTGATGCTGAGCATTTACAAGACTACACTCAGCTTGAATTTTACTGGGCATATCATGACTACCGCGATCTCATGAAGGTAGTAGAAAAGATGTACAAGAAGGTGATTAAAAATGTAACTGGCGGTTTAGTCACTACCCGGGCGACACACAAAATAAACTGGGGGGCAAAATGGAAACTCGTAGACTATTGCAAAGAGTTTGCCAAGGCAACAGGTCTTGACCCCACGACTGCTTCCGCAGGCGAACTCCGCGCCAAAGCAACTGCATTGGGTATTGAAATAGAGCCAGGCGCTGGCCCTGCGCGATTGATTGATGTGATATTTAAAAAAACGGTGCGTGGAGCACTCATTCAGCCGTGCTTTTTAGTAAATCCGCCGGTGGCTATAGAGCCGCTTGCCAAGCGTTCAGTAGAAAAACCAGGCACCGTAGAGCGGTTCCAAATAGTAGCGGCTGGCACGGAACTAGGCAAAGGATTTTCAGAGCTCAACGACCCAATTGATCAACGGGAACGATTTATGCAGCAACAGGCAGCCCGCGATGCAGGAGATGCCGAAGCGCAATTTATGGATGAAAGTTTTGTAGAGGCACTTGAGTATGGCATGCCACCAGCTGCAGGCTTTGGAGTGTCAGAACGACTCTTTTCAGTGCTTATGGACAAGCCAATCCGCGAAACCGTGATCTTCCCCTTAATGCGCAGGAAAAATCAGTCATAAATCTTTCCGCGTATTTAATAAATATTTTATCAGCAGAAGCGTACTATGCTGGTAATACATGCAAGACATTTCCGTTGACGCACTTCAAAAAACCATTGCCTGGCTATGCATAGCCATAGCAGTACTTTCATACGCTGCATTCAGTACCAAATCAATCAAGCCATCATTCTTTTTTCTTGATGTTGGCCAAGGCGATGCCACACTCTTTACCGATGACGGCACCACGATGTTTTTAACCGACGCTGGCCCGGACAGTAAGGTGGCATCTGCAATAGGGAATATACTCCCCGCAACTCGTCGCTACATTGATGTAGTCGTCATAACCCACCCCCAACTCGATCACTTTGGGGGCTTAAACACACTCCTTGCCAGCTACAATGTCGGGGTATTTTTATACAACGGTCGCGATGCTGACGGTGAGGGTGTTGCCTGGCATACAGTAAAAGAGACTCTCGCGCAAAAACATATTCCCATGGTGGTGCTTGCTCGAGGAGATAAAATTCACCACGGCCAAACCCTCATTTCAATCCTCAATCCAACCCCCGATGTACTCGCAAGTGCCGAAGTAAACGACTCAAGTGTGGTGGAGCATATTGAAACGGGCGGGATTTCTGCGTTACTAACCGGCGACATTGATTCGCGTATCGAACAAAAACTGCTCCACGGTGGTTTACCAGATATCGATGTGTTAAAAGTTGCTCATCACGGTGCCGCAACAGCCACAACTCAAGAATTTTTGCGTGCCACCACGCCACGCGTGGCGTTTATTGAATATGGAGTTGGCAATACATACGGTCACCCATCCCCACAAGTGCGTGCGCGATTGAAGAATGCAAACACACACGTGTTTCAAACTGGCCGCGATGGAACGGTGCAATTAGTAATAAGTTCTCCACCGTTTTCCGTTTTCGCCGTTGCCCAACCCACGTTATAATAAAGGGACACGTTGTGAATGGAATGAATCTACTCATCAAAAATGTGCGCGTACTTGATGGCGTATCAGGTGAACATCGCCCTGGTGATGTGTTAGTTGTGCGCGGTAAATTTACGCGATTTGCCCCGCATGTATCCATGCGTGGTACACATGTCGTAGATGCTGACGGTGGATATCTCGTGCCAGGTATCATTGAAACATCACTCGACCATGCGCATATCGACCCGTATTATTCCCGCGCAACCCAAGAGCGTTTAGGTGAAAGTGGCGTCACCACGTTACTTGCGCTCCAGCCAAGCTATAGCATAAATCCTAATGCCGCCTACGACCTTATAAACCACCGAACTCGTGCGACTATGCATATAAATATTGCCCCTGTTATACCGGCCTTATTCCTGCAAGAAGGGGGGTATGTAGGAATCGCG
>CAZXZC010000027.1:5698-11396 GCA_964645125.1 uncultured Candidatus Saccharibacteria bacterium
ACTACGCGGTTCCAGTGCATGCAAAGCCAGCAGACGCCTTGGCAAGAATAGTGGAAAAAATAGGAACTGACACACGACCGCTGTTTGTTTCCTTTGCGCCCCGCCATACCGGTGAGAATTCAGGCGCGCTCGCGAACATAGCAAGTAAGGCGCCTGGGTCAGTGGTATTTTCAGAAATATTGAATGCGCCCGAACATGAAACATCCACGCATTATACGCACACCAGTCCCTTGCGCACCCGGATTGTGCCAGCGAGTGCGTTTTTGCCAGATTGGATGATTCGTGAATACGATAAAACGGGAAATGAGCGAATTTTTGCAGATAAAAAAAATCATGCTCGCATCGCCAAAGATCTTCCCGATCTCAATCCCCACACCACATTTGTCGCGCAATGCCAGAGCCGGCCGTATTGGGTCGGTCATTCAATCGCTCAGCTTGTACAACGATTTGGAAGTGGCCCTAAGGCAGTACTTGCCACCGTCGTTGCTGCGGCACCATACGCGACCACACTGGCATACACGGAGTCTGGATTCAAGCCTGAAGCCGTCACTGATCGCACCATCCTTACAAGCGGTGTAGTTGCTGTGGAGCAAAAAGAACATGCTCCACGCACCTTTTCGTTCACACAGTGGACTGGGCAGGGGTGGTCTTTTATGAACAATGTAGATGTCACTCAAAAAAAGAATATCGTTGCTGCGTTTTCAAGTATACCTGCTCGTGTATGCGGTCTTGCGTTGCGTGGCCGTATAGCGGCCGGGTACTGGGCCGATTTCCAATTATTTGATAAAGAGTGGAAGCTTCGTTCTGTATTTGTAAATGGTCGTTCAATTGCCGGCGATCACAATGAGCCAGAAGTAAAGCCAGGCACCTACCTTTGCTCATGAGTATTTTTTCCGCAAAAAGGGCACCCGATTATTTCCTCTTAGCGCTCGTTGCGCTTCTGGTAGTTTTTGGGCTTGTTATTTTAGCATCGGCCTCGTCTGAGCTCGCAAAAACAAAATTTAACGATGCGTATTACTACCTAAAACATCAAATATATTTTGGCGTATCATTGGGAATTGCTGGGTTTATTGCTGCGTTTCTTATTAATTATCGTTCGTACAAAAAAATCGCATTCCCACTGCTGATCATTAGCATTGTGCTTTTGGTTCTTGTGTTTACCCAGTTTGGTCTAACCGCGCGCAACACGAATCGGTGGGTGAAGCTGGGCCCACTCTCATTTCAGCCCGCGGAGATTGTAAAACTTACCTTTGTTATATACTGTGCGGCTTGGTTGGCGGGTGGGCGAGGAAATCGGGCTCGAGATGTAAAGCAGGGCTTGTTACCCTTTGCCACAATATCTGCAATTATTGCCGGTCTTTTAGTATTACAACCCGCTACAAGTACCGTAGTTATTCTTATGGTTTCAGTGCTTATTATGTATTTCGTAAGTGGCGCTCCATGGCGTCATATTGCGTATCTAATCTTTGCTGGCGTAGCAGTATTGGCTATTTTGATATACCTCACCCCATATCGTTTAGCTCGCGTCATGACCTATTTAAACAACGCCTCCGATACTCAGGGGGCTGGCTACCATGTAAACCAAGCACTCATCGCCATTGGTACTGGTCGTTTGTGGGGGGTAGGATACGGGCAATCCGCAAGTAAAATTAGCTATCTTCCCACACCTATCGACGATTCCATATTTGCAGTTACCGCCGAAGAGCTGGGGTTTGTCGGTGCATCGGCGCTGGTCATCCTTTTTGCCCTTTTAATCCTTCGGTTATTTTATCTCGCTCATCATACAAGCGATCAATTTGGAAAGTTACTGTTAATTGGATTTGCGTGTATTATTGGCTTCCAGGCATTTGTGAATATGGCAGCAATTTCTGGCATTGCTCCTTTGACGGGCGTACCATTGCCATTTATCAGTTACGGTGGCACTGCCTTTGCAATCTTTCTTACCATGATGGGGGTTTGTTTGAATGTGACGAGGCAGAATAGATAACGAGCCAATAGTAAGACACGAGCAAAATGTAGTGTTGCTAGTTTTTTTATTGGCCAAACCCTATTCGCGAGTGACTCGATATCATATACTTATGGTATCGATATTATGAAAAGCACGCGCATACTCTTTGTCGGTTCCGGATCTGGAGGACATGTATACCCATTGTTTGCGGTGGCTAATGAAATTGAACGACTTGCGATTGATCAGCAGTTTTTTTTGAAACTGTACTATGCTGGCCCCCGCGATCGATTCCGCGAAAGTGCCATTAAAAATGGATTTCAGTTTGTGCATATCGCCGCGGGTAAAATTCGTCGGTATGGATCAATCGCAAACATACTCGACATTCCCAAATTTTTTATCAGCATCATTCAGGCGTTTGTGCAGCTTTTCCTTATCATGCCCGATGTAGTGTTTTCAAAAGGTGGCGCGGCAGCTTTGCCGGTGGTTTTTGCGGCCTGGTGGTATCGTATACCAGTTATCATTCACGAGTCAGACGCTGTGCCTGGGATTGCCAATTTATTCTCAGCCCGTTTTGCTACGCGTGTAGCCGTAGGATTTAAAGAGGCAGCGAGTTTCTTTAAAGAAGAAAAAACTCTTGTCACGGGCAACCCAGTGCGAGCTGAGCTTTTAGCAAACATCCCCGATGCCCAAACCGCTCGCAAACGCGCAGAGTTACACCCCCAGACCCCAACAGTGTTGGTTATTGGCGGTTCGTTAGGCTCGGTGCGTATCAATGAGTTTGTCGTGAATCATTTGCAAGACTTGCTTCCGCGCATGCAAATACTCCATCAGTTTGGCATCACTGATTTTCCCAGCCAAGAAAAAAATGCCAAAGAAGCTCTGGCGGCAATCCCTGAAAGTGTGAAAAAAGAACATCCGTATGTAATTACCAAATATTTTGAAACCGAAGCCGATGTGCAAAACGCCTATGCCGCAGCAGATATCGTAGTAAGCCGTGCCGGTGCCAGTAGTATTTTTGAAATAGCTGCATTTCGAAAGCCTGCTATTCTGATACCGCTGTTGGAGTCTGCCAACGATCATCAGCGCATAAATGCGTATGCATACGCTCAAAAAACTGGCTCGGCCGTCATTGAAGAGGGGAACCTGCTTCCCACCATATTTTTAGGGGAGGTAGAAAAACTTTTAAAAGATAGTGTTCGTACTGCCGCCATAGCAAAGGCATCTTGGGAGTTTTTCAAACCCGATGCCGCCGTTGTAATTGCCAAGGAAATCTTACGATTGGCGAGATTACTATAGCTCCCTTGTCATCCCGAATGTATATGAGGGATCTGTATTTACGGCAGGTTTCAAGTTCTCATTACCCCCAAAATCTGTTAAAATGGACAGGTATATCATGACCCATGTCTAACCCCGCTATTCGCGTGCGTTTTGCCCCGAGTCCAACGGGCCCCATGACGCTTGGCAACGCCCGCACAGCCCTTTTTAACTGGTTGTTTGCCCGTAGTACGGGCGGCACCTTTGTGGTGCGTATTGAAGACACTGACAAGGAGCGATCTCGCACAGAACACGAAAAAGATTTGCTCGAATCCCTTCAATGGATTGGCATCAATTGGGATGAAGGCCCGGCTGCCCAAGGAGTAGGCGAGCAAGGGGAGTATGGTCCGTACCACCAAACGGAGCGGCTTGCCATATATCGGGAATATCTCGAGAAACTTTTACAAAAAGGGGAAGCCTACTACTGCTATTGCACCAAAGAAGAGCTTGAAGTACAGCGTCAAAATGCCCTTGCCGCTGGTGAACCGCTCGTATACAGCGGCAAGTGTCGTCATCGTGACGAAGTGCCCCAAAATGCCAAAAGTGTTATCAGGTTCCATATTCCGCAACAAACCATTACGTTCCGCGATATAATCCGTGGCGAAGTAGTGTTTGACACTGCAACCATCGGCGATATTGTTATCGCCAAAAATCTCGATGAACCACTCTATAATTTCGCAGTGGTAGTGGATGATCAGTGTATGCGTATTTCACATGTTATCCGCGGCGAAGATCATATTGCCAACACCCCGAAACAAATCGCACTCCAAAAAGCGCTTGGATTTACCGGGGTACAATACGCCCATTTGCCGCTTATGCTCGCAGCAGATAGAAGTAAGCTATCAAAGCGTACCGCAGATATCTCGATTTTGTCGTATCGCGAAAGAGGGTATCTGCCGCACGCGGTCATGAATTTTTTGGCACTTCTTGGGTGGCATCCTACTGGCGAACAGGAAATTTTCGAGCCACACGAACTTATCGCAATATTCGACATTGAGCGAGTTCAAAAAGCCGGAGCAATTTTTAACCCCGAAAAGCTCACGTGGATCAATGCCCAACATATTAAAAAAATGACTAATGCGCAGCTGGCGCAGGTTGTAGCAGGCTCCATACCACCCACTCACGCACTATCATCCCAGCGCATTGAAAAAATTATCGCCATAACACGCGATCGCCTAAACACATTGCAAGATTTCACCGATGCGTCAAAATTCTTTTTTGAAATTGCTGACTACGACACATCGCTTTTAGTATGGAAAAAAGACACCGCACCCATCACAAAACAGATTATTGAGAAGATCCTTGGGGTGCTTGAGGCAGTAGATGAGCAGAGCTGGAGTGGGGAAGTATTGCAACAATCGTTGCAGTCACTGTGCACCCAATATTCCAATGGTAGTGTCTTATGGCCACTTCGAGTAGCACTGTCAGGCCTTGCCGGCTCGCCGGGCCCATTTGAAATCGCGGATATCCTTGGGAAAGATGAAGTCATTCGTCGAATAAAGCACGCGTACGAAAAACTTTCTTCTCTCGAATGAATACTAAGCGCTCTTTTACAATAACAGCATACATTGCATCGCTGGTTCTTATTGCACTCAGCATTCGTCTTGCTGTTGCCGCCCCCGACGCAAATACCAGCACTACTCAGCCGACCGCACAAGATATTGAGCGTCAACGGCTCGAACAACAAATCCAAGACAGAAGCAGCAAACTGGAAGAGGTAAATAAGCAACTTGAAGAAACCAAAAAAAATCTTTACTACACGCAGTCCCAAAAAAACACCCTTCAGAATCAGGTAAACACACTCACCTCAAATATCAAAAACTTAGAGTTGAACATCAAAAGTGATCTGTTAACCGGACAAAAACTTGCCCTAGAAGTGCAAAATCTCGAGCTCGATATCGCTGATATCAAAAGCTCGATGGGCACCAAAAAGGACGGTATTGAGTCGGCGTTGCGCAATTTACAAAAAAATGGCAACGGTAATTTACTACTCACCCTGCTCGGAAGTGGGAGCTTATCCGAATCCGTCTTTAAAACCCAATCGCTCAAGGACGTACAAAAACAATTAAGTGTCGATATCAGCACTTTGCGTGATTTGCAAACGCGCTACCAAGACACACTCGACACCATTACCCATAAAAAAGATAAAATAATTCAACACAAAAAAGACCTCGAAAATCGCAAGGATATTGTAGAAGATCAAAAAGTAGCCCAGCAGCAAATTTTAAAAGCTACCAAAAATCAGGAGTCACTCTATCAAAAACAACTCACCGAATTGCAAAAGCAGCAACAAGCCATTGCGAATGAAATCGAGGCGCTTGATGCTGCGTTACGTGCCAAAATAGACCCTAATGGTTTACCAACCGTCGGTCACGGAGTATTGGCTTTGCCTTTGACGGGTAATCGTGGGCTTATCACTCAAGACTACGGCGCGAC
>CAZXZC010000028.1:0-10088 GCA_964645125.1 uncultured Candidatus Saccharibacteria bacterium
CTGTATGGCCTTTTTCTTTATCTTGTCACCGGTTTTTAGTGCCCTTACGCTATGCTATACTAAGTACATGAACATCAACATTAACTTTATTCACTTAGATCCTTCGGATGCGTTGAAAAAGTTTATTGAGACCAAATTTTCGTTCTTGTCTCGGTTGGTGGGGAAGATTGACCCAACGGGGGCAGCGGCTTTGTTTGTGGATGTTACGCAATCCACTGGCCGGCACCATAAGGGTGAAATTTTTAAGGCAACAGTGAGCTACCAGTTACCGAAAAAGACATTTCGGGTGGTTGAAACAGATGCCAATATTCGAACTGCCTTAGACCGCGCAAAGGCAACCCTCAAGCAGATGGTGGAGGAATATAAAGATAAGGTGTTGGAAAAGCAAAAGACCAGAATAAAGAATTAAGAAGTGAGAATTACGGATAGGATTTTTTGTATTTTGTATAAACCTTAATTCATTATTCTTTATTCTGAATTCTATTTTTATTATTCGCTTTTTTGCTGTTTTTGGGGTAGGATTGGTTCATGTTTTCGGCGTTAAAAAAAGTGTTTGCGAATAGGCGCTTGGCGCCGTTTTTGCGTGTCACGCAGAAAATAAATGCACTTTCGGATGAACTGGTGAATCTCTCAGAAGAAGCCTTAAAAGCTTCCTCGCGTGCGCTTGCACAAGAGGTAAAAAAAGCGGTGGAAGGAGGTTTTGATATTCCTGAGGCTTTATTGGTGCGTGCATTTGCGCTGTCGCGTGAGGCGGCATCGCGTACACTGCGTCAGCGGCCATATGATGTGCAGATTATGGGAGGGTTAGTGCTTGTTTCGGGTGCGATTGCGGAGATGGGAACGGGAGAGGGTAAAACATTAACGGCGGTGGCGCCAACATATGCCCATGCGCTGCGGGGTGAGGGTGTACATGTGGTGACGGTAAACGAATATTTGGCACGGCGCGATGCGGTGTGGATGGGGCAGGTGTACCGGGCTTTGGGGCTTTCCGTTGCATGTTTGGTACCCAATGGTGCGTATTTGTATGACCCTGAGTTTAATATTCCAGCCGATACACAGGCAACCATTGATACAGAGCGAGACACTACCGGGAGTTTTTTGGTGCAACAAGAATTTCTGCGCCCTATTAGCCGGCGCGAGGCCTATTTGGCAGATATTACCTATGGCACCAACCATGAGTTTGGGTTCGATTATTTACGCGATCATTTGGCATATTCGTTGCCCGATCAGGTACAACGAGGACATTCATTTGCAATTATTGATGAAGTCGACAGTATTTTAATTGATGAAGCGCGTACGCCGCTTATTATTTCAGCGCCTGACACCCAGTCGAGTGAGTTCTATAAAACCTTTGCTCGTATCGCGCGAAGTCTTGCCCCGGAGGTAGATTATTTAGTAGATGAAAAGTTTAAGAGTGTGCGCATTACCGAAGAAGGCATTGCCAAGGTAGAAAAACTCGCGGGAGTTTCAAACATTTATTCACCCGAACATTTGCGGTTAGTTCATTATTTGGAAGAAAGTTTGAAGGCACAGGCCTTGTTTCGTAAAGACAAAGAGTATGTGGTGAAAAACGGCGAGATTATTATTGTGGACGAATTTACCGGTCGCATGTTGCAGGGCCGGCGCTACAATGGTGGTCTGCACCAAGCTATTGAGGCAAAAGAAGGCGTGCATGTGAAAGAGGAAAGTCGTACATATGCCAAAATTTCTATTCAAAATTATTTCCGATTGTACAAAAAAATTTCTGGTATGACGGGCACGGCTTCTACCTCGGCGGAAGAGTTTCATAAGGTGTACAACCTGGAGGTGTACTCAGTGCCACCGCACCGCCCTTCAGTTCGGGCAGATATGGCGGATAAAATTTATAAAACCCAAGCGGCGAAATTGGCCGCGATTGTTGCGGAGGTGAAGGAGCTTCACGCAAAAGGGCAGCCGGTGTTGGTGGGTACTGCTTCAATTGCAAACAATGAGGTTGTTTCAAATGCGCTTTCGCGAGCCGGTGTACCTCATGAAGTTTTGAATGCAAAAAACAATGAACGGGAGGGTGCGATTATTGCCCAAGCTGGTAAAAAAGGAGCGGTAACTGTAGCAACAAACGTGGCAGGGCGTGGTGTGGATATTTTGTTGGGTGGCAACCCACCTGATGCTGAAATGGCGAGTTTTGTCCGCGGGGCAGGAGGACTGCATGTGATAGGTACGCAGCGACATGAGGCGCGGCGTATTGATAACCAGCTTCGTGGCCGAGCAGGGCGCCAGGGTGATCCGGGATCTTCGCAATTTTATTTGGCGCTTGATGATGATTTGATGCGTATTTTTGGTGGTGAGCGTATTTCGAATTTAATGACTCGTTTGAATGTGCCTGATGATGAGGCTATCCAGGTGCCGATTGTGTCTCGTGCGGTTGCAGAAGCGCAATCGAAGGTGGAAGGCGCTCATTTTGATGCCCGCAAACACTTACTTGAGTATGATGATGTCTTAAATAAGCAGCGCGCGGCAGTGTATAAGAAGCGGCAGGATATTTTGACTTCCTTTGATGTGCCCACTTTGGCTAATATTATTTTTGAAGCAGCGGATGCTCATGTTGGTGTATTATACGACCAGCTTGCTGCTGGCCAGGTTGATGCGCATGAGCAGACAGATGACTCGATGGGGTTGCGCGGACAGCTTGCGCGTGCGGGTATTGTTGCAGCTGACGCTGGAGATGAAGCGTTGGAGAGAAAGGCGGTACAAGATGCACTGACTAAAAAGAGTGTTGAGGTGGCGACCGCGCCCCAGGCAATTGGAACACTTTTGGGACTTCTTGATATGTTGTGGATGAATCATTTGGATGATTTGGAAGCTTTGTCGGAGTCGGTGGGTTTGCGTGCGTATGGTCAAAGAGATCCTTTGGTGGAATATCGCCGCGAAGCCAACATATTGTATAAGCGTCTGTGGAGCAACTTCAATGAGTGGATTGCCATGAATATGTTTGTGATGAAGATTTCAACTGGAGACGCTGACCCTGCCCAATCTCGAAAGCAAGCCGTGGTTGCAGCACCAATTACCACGCAGCCCTCTTCAAATGCCACTTCAGTTTCCGTAGTTGGCCGTAATGACCCCTGCCCATGCGGATCTGGTAAGAAATATAAGAAGTGTCATGGGGCATAATAAGCCATGATTGAACAATTTCCATCTGCTGGGGTTTCTCAAGAAGTTACTGAGCATGAGGTTTGGGATGTTTTGGAGCAGGTGGTAGATCAAGCATATGTAGAAGAAGCTAAAGAGATTGGTGAGGATCCCGCTGAGGCGTACTACAGCCATCGGTGTGTAGGTATAAGTCGTCGGGTTGTTGAACAGATGAATGCTAAAAATATTTCGGCACAAGTTGTTGGATATGTGGGTTGGGATATTACGAATCACGATTTTGTTCTTTTAAAGATTGGTGAAGAATCTTGGATTATTGATCCGACCTGGCAGCAGTTTCTTAGTCAGCCGGATGTTGCATTACCTAAGATACTTAAAGCAAAATTGGTTGAATTATCGGATGTTTTGCAGCAGCTGAACGTACCAGAAAAATGGCGACATGTGTGGCATCAGGCACTTGAACGTGTTGTAATCAATACAAAAGAATAAATTTACTAAAAGAGGAGAAGAAGCCACGATGGTTTGAAGTGCCCGCGATTCCCTCAGTGACCGAAGTATCAGAATTATAACTTTTACTATTATGAATCGAATTGCCTATACCAAAAAAGATTTTGAATGGGTCAACTGGACCGCAGATGAGATTAGGCGCCAAGCTGAAGAAGCTGTTGTGATAAAACGCGAGGCGTACGAGCGGATTAAACGACTTTCTGCTGCCGAGCTTACCTTTGAAAATACCGTATACGCCTTGGATGCTGCTGATGCTTTTGTAGGCGATGTTTTGAGCCGTCTGGAATTTCTTATGTGTGTGAGTACTGATGCCGCTGTTCGTGCGGCGGCCCAGGATGGTATGAGTTTTGCTGAAAAGGTTTTGGTGGATGTGGAACGTGACCCGGGGGTGTACGCGCAGATTACGGCGTATGCTCAGAAACATGAATCACTGCCTGCGCCCGAACAAAAACTTCTTGCGGAGACGCTTCGTTTTTTTCGGCGCATGGGTTTTGATTTGTCGGCCGGTGATCAGAAAAAATACGCAGACAATGCAAAGCGTATTAGCGAAATGGCAAGTGAATTTCAAAAAAACGTGAATGAGTATCAGGATGATATGGTTGTCACGCTCACGGAGCTTGATGGATTGCCCGCAACGTATATCAGTGGTTTGCGTGCTCATGCTGATGGTGCGTATTTGGTAGGGCTTTCAAATCCTGAATATGTGCCATTTATGCAGTATGCAACAGACGCGACCAAACGTCGTGAATTGTTTGAAAAATATACTCGCGAGGGCGGTTGCCGGAATGTAGAAATTTTAGATGAGCTCGTGCGTCTTCGAGAAGAAAACGCGCGTTTATTGGGGTACGCGCATCACGCTGATTTTGTTGCAGAGATTCGCATGACCAAAAAAGCTTTGGTTGCGCAGGAGTTTCTTAATAACCTAGTTACTCGCGTGAGACCTAAGGCACTTGAGGAGTTGGATGAACTTACCGTCTTAAAACGCGAAATGACGGGGGATGTTTCGGCTACCATTGAGTTGTGGGACATCGCCTTTTATTCCAATATTCTTCGGGAGAGGAAATTTTCGCTTGATTCGCAAAAATTGCGTGAGTATTTCCCGTTTGAAGTGGTTCGTGAGGCAGTGTTTTCTATTTATTCAACGCTTTTTGGAATTACCTTTCAAAAATTAGATAGCTCATATCCGACATGGCATGAAAGTGTGGAGTTGTACTCAGTTCATAACGCTAATGGAGAACTTTTATCATACTGTGGGTTTGATATGTACCCGCGCGAGGGTAAATATAACCATGCCGCGGTTGTTTCTGTTTCTCGCGGTAGGATTCATTCGTATCGAGGTTCCCACTATCATGCCCCATTTTCTGTGATGCTTATGAATGTTGCTCGTCCACAGAAGGATGTACCTTCGTTATTAAGTCATCGTGAAGTTGAGACGTTTTTTCATGAGTTTGGTCATTTAGTACATGGGTGTCTTACCACTGCCTCGTACGCGGCACATGCAGGCACGCATGTTTCTCGTGATTTTGTAGAAGCACTTTCACAGATGCTTGAGGGTTGGGTATGGGACAGCCAGATACTGAAGGTGCTTTCTGGGCACTACCAAGACAGCGAAAAGAAATTGCCTGATGAGATGATTAAAAATCTTATTGCATCTCGAAGGCACATGGACTCGTATGCGTCTTTGCGACAATTTTTGTTAGGGCTTCTTGATCTTGATTTGTACACGAAGGGATTGAGCAATGCGTCTTGTGTAGATGTGTATGCACAATTGCATCTTCAATTATTTCAAAGGTCTCCACTCCCAACTTCTTTGTTTCCTGCCAGTTTTACCCATATTGCAGGGGGGTACGATGCTGGGTATTACGGGTATATGTGGTCAAAGGTGTATGCAGCGGATATGTTTACTCGATTTGCAAAAGAGGGCTTGCTGAATGCGCAAACGGGGCTTACCTATCGGCGTGAGCTTTTGGAGGTTGGGTCAAGCCGCGATGAGCTGGAGTCGGTTCGGAAATTTTTGGGAAGAGAACCGAATAATGAGGCGTTTTTGAAAGAGTTGGGAATACATTAATCAATGGCCAATATGGTTTAGCCAATAGAATAATTAGTACGGGAGGGATTTAGAGTGGAGCCAAAAGCATTCTCAGTAAGCGTATATACAAATTTTATTTTTTAGGATATAGTGGGTGCGATTATGAAGCAGATAATTCAACGCAATCCATTTCCCGTTTTGTTGTGCACCATATTTATTGATTTGCTTGGGGTAGGGATTTTGATTCCGGTAATTCCGCAGTTGTTGGCAAATCCATCCTCACGCGAGTATTTATTTTCTTCATCTGTTTCGCTGTCTACCGCCTATATTTTCTACGGCATATTAAGCGCGTTGTACCCGTTGGCGATATTTTTCGCAGCCCCTATTCTAGGGCAACTTTCGGACCGATATGGCCGCAAGCCTCTCTTGGCATTTTCTTTAGCGGGAACCTGTGTTTCATATGTGTTGTTTGCAATCGCGATTGCTTTCAAAAACATACCATTGCTGTTTGCTTCTCGTTTGCTCGACGGTATTACCGGAGGGAATATTTCGGTGGCGCAAGCTGCGATTGCTGATATCACGGCGCCACAAAATCGAGCAAAGGCATTTGGCATGATTGGAGCTGCGTTTGGTATGGGTTTTATTTTGGGGCCATATCTGGGTGGTAAACTATCTGATCCTCAGTTATCAAGTTGGTTTACGGCCGCCACTCCCTTTTGGGGCGCGGCGTTTTTAAGTTTTTTGAATGCGCTTTTCCTCTTTTTTGTATTTCCAGAAACACATAAAACTCGAAATCATGGTCTGCGTATTGATTGGAGTAAGTCAGTTCACCATGTGGTGCGAGCATTTTCTTTGCCTTCGCATACGGTCATTTTTACTGCTGCTTTTTTGTTTCAGGCGGGATTTTCTTTCTATATTAGTTTCTTTAGCGTTTTCTTGATTCATCGATTTGGATTTAGCCAGGGTAATATTGGCGATTATTTTGCGTATGTGGGTATTTGGATCGCACTTACACAAGCCCTTATTACTCGGTTTGTGGCAGCGCGATACGGGGAGCGCAGCGTGCTGCGACTTTCGATGTTTGGAATGTCGGCGGCGATACTCTGCTTCTTTTTCCCAACGGTGTGGTGGCAGCTTTTGTTGGTAACGCCTCTTTTTGCAATTTGTAATGGCTTAACGCAGGCGAATTTACTCGGGCTTATTTCTCGTAGTGCTCCTGCGTCCGTGCAAGGGGAGATATTGGGCGTGTCTTCGAGTGTGCAAGCGTTAGCTGCGGGATTACCGCCTTTATTGGCTGGTTTTGTTGCGTCGCGGTTTTCGCCGGAGGCTCCGATTATTATTTCTTCGTTGATTATTTTGATTGCGGGAGTTGTATTTGCAGTGTTTTATAAGCAGCGCCTTGCTGTTCCGCAACATGTGGCCTAGGGAGTGAGATGATGTTCGCAAGAGGTGGATGAAAATAAAACTGAGTATGTGCATGTGCACTTATCCACAAGTATATATTGTATATATAATTTCTTAATATATACTATATATACTATGACACCCATCACTTCAACACTCACTAAAAAGCAGAAAGATTTTTTTGAAGTTTTGCAGAGCTATATACAAAAACACGCGGTCGCTCCAACGATTGCTCAATTGCAAAAGGCGTGTCAGTTATCCTCCCCACGCGCGGTGTCGCAGTACCTAACCTCATTAGAGAAAAAGGGATTTATTTCTCGCAGTCGGTATGAAGCGCGCGGCATTACGCTTCGTACCGGCTCTGACTCGGTGACTACTATTAGTATTCCGGTTATTGCTTCAGCAGGGTGCGACAACTTGAGTGTGGTTGCTCAGCGAACATTTGGTGAATACATCTGCGTGGCTTCAGATATGCTTGGCGGGCGTCCCACAGAGTATGTGGTGAGTGTGAGGGCATCGGGGGATTCGATGGTGGATGCCGGTATTACCGATGGTGATTATGTACTGGTTGAACTTACTCAGGCGGTGCGAGAAGGTGATTTGGTGGTTGCGATTATTGATGGGAACGCGGTTATTAAAAAATTAGAGGTTGCGACAAATGCATTTATTTTGCGTCCAGTTTCTTCAGACCCAACGTATCGACCAATTATTGTAAGTCGGAACTTTAAGATTTTTGGCAAAGTAATTGATATTATTCGTCGTGGCCAGCAGGGTGATATCGAAATTGTGCCGTTGTATCAGTAAGCAAGGGTTTAGGGTATGGCCAATGGCCAAAATAGTTTAAATACAAGAATAAAGAAGTAAGAATTAAGGTTTTAATGCATTGATTGTCATTTTGGCCGCCATGCCTGTCTGCCGGTAGGCATGGCCGGAATCTGTGCATTTGGTTTTGCGCAATAAAGCCTGGATACTCAACCCAAGCTGGAGTATGACAAAAAAAGAATCTAAGAAATAAAAATGCCCTAGGAACAAGTTATCCAAATGAGGACTTTGTTCCTAGGGGTTTACCGTGTTAAAACATCGTGTTATGCCCATTCTTTTTGAAGGCACGGTGGTGAATTACGTCGAAACATATTGGTTCTCTCCTTTCTTTCAAGGTTCTAGAAAAGGAACGTTGTTATGTAACCATAGTCTTTTCTGGCGTGCAAGTTCGTGCGTGAGTTTATAGAATAAGTGTATGGCTCGTATCCCAACGTTTTATTGGAATGCTCAACCGGCATGGGAGGCAATGTATATTGCCTGTGAAGCGGCGCATACTTCCATTGACCTTGAAATGTATCAGTTTGCAGCTGATACATACGAGTTTGATTTTGCGAGGTTATTTATTAAAAAAGTTTCTCAGGGTGTGCGGGTGCGGCTTTTGCTTGATGGTGTGGGGAGTGTGTCATTTCAGAATAGCAGCGCATGCGCCCGACTTCTTGCTGCGGGTGTTGAGGTGGTATTTTTTAATCCTGTTGCTTCGTGGCGGTTGGATTCTTTTTTGTCTTGGTTTTTTCGCGACCACCGAAAACTTTTGGTGGTGGATGGGACAAAAGCATTTATGGGAAGTGTGAATATTTCAGGTCGAATGCGCGCCTGGCGTGATACGCAAGTGGGCTTTGAGGGGGCGTGCGCTGTTGCATTGCAGAGGAGTTTTGAGGTTATGCTTGCTGTTGCAAAAACCCCTCGAATTCTGCAGTTTCAGGCACGATTTCCTAAGCCCGTTGTTGTTGACGTGCACACTACCATTACTACTCACTCCCCGCGGTTTCATCAGCGTTTTATATATAAACAAATTCTTGCGGCCATAAAGCGTGCCCGGGTGTCGCTTTTGATTCAAACACCATATTTTGTGCCGAGTATGAGATTTATGAGGGCATTGCATAAGGCCGCCAAGCGAGGAGTTGCTGTGCAACTGATGATTCCACAAAATTTTGATCCTGTTGTCGCTGGGTATGCTACGCATTCGTATGTGGATGGGCTTTTGAAGCGAGGCATTACTGTTCTTGAATATGGTCCTGCGTTTTTACACGCAAAAATGATTGTTGTTGATGATGTGTGGGCAACGGTGGGAAGCGCGAATATTGATAATCTTAGCTTGCTTTTAAATTATGAGTTAAATATTCAAACTACTGATCCGTCGGTGGTTGCGGTTCTGAAGCGACAGTTTTTTTCCGACGTACCTTCCACAACAGCAATTACTCGCGCGGCATGGAAAAAGCGTGGAGGTCTTCGTAAATTTTTTGAATGGTTGACGATACCATTGCATGAAGTGCTCTAAAGGCAAGTTACTAGCGAATAGCCAATAGGGTATAGGAATACTCAACCGAAAATAAAGAAGTAAGAATTAAGGTTTGAATGCATTATGCAGGAACCTTTATTCATAATTCTCAATTCTTAATTCATGCATTGCCGACTATTGGCCAAACCCTAAACCCTATTGGCTGAGTAGCTGATATGGTAATATTTATTCATATGAAAAAGTTTCTCTTAGGTTTGGTCGCGGTGTGTTTGATTGCGAGTCCACTTCTGACAAGTGCTGCTCGCTTTCAAAGTGGTAGCTCAGTCACAATCCGTACGAATGAATTAGTTGAGGAGAATTTTTATGGTTTTGGAAAAGATGTTTCGGTCGTTGGCGATGTGCTTGGAGATGCTGTATTAGCGGGTGGTAATGTATTGGTTTCTGGTACGGTTTCTGGCGACGTGCTTGCGGCTGGTGGCACGGTGAATGTAGTGGGTGACGTTGCTGGTGATGTGCGTGTTTTTGGTGGCACCACTTCTATCGCGGGACATGTGGCAGGCGACGTGCTTGCGGCTGGTGGCACGGTTGTTATTGCTTCAGGATCTGAGGTTTCGGGTGATGTTATTGTGGGTGGTGGCGATGTTGTTATTGATGGCAAGGTACTCGGCAATGTTCGCATGGCGGGTGGTTCAGTACGGATAAACGGCGAGGTCAAAGGAGATAATTCTATTGCAGGAGCTGATG
>CAZXZC010000029.1:0-9455 GCA_964645125.1 uncultured Candidatus Saccharibacteria bacterium
AGGAGGAATGTTGTAATGAGTGAAATTTCTCAGGATCAGACTCCAGCTCCGGAATGCTCTGAATTCCCGCCAGTTTTGTTTCAGTGTAATGCATTTCAATGCAGAGTTTTGCTTGATTCAAGTGAGCATTTGGTTCACGGGTGTTTGTGTCCCAAATGTGGTGCCCCGGTGCGGGTGGTTCCTTTTAAGGAGGCCGTGAAGCTTCTTGAGGCTCCAGTTCCCCGGTTCTTTTCAGCCAGCACTTAGGTCTTTTTCTTGTCTTTCTGCCGTAGTGGTACCCCCACTACGGCTTTTTTGTTTTCAGAAATCATGCTAAAATAACCCTACTTATTTATGGCTAAAAAAGACGATACTGAGGTAAAAAAGACTTCTGAAGCACTGCCAAATACGAAGGGGAGTGCCTCGTATGGGGCAAAAGATATTACGGTTCTTGAGGGTCTCGACCCGGTGCGCAAGCGGCCTGGCATGTATATTGGCTCGACGGGAACAGACGGGTTACACCACTTGATTTGGGAGGTAGTTGATAACTCTATCGATGAAGCGATGGCGGGGTATGCCAAGCATATTGTGGTTGAGCTGCAACCGGATGGTTCGGTGAGTGTGACGGATGACGGCCGTGGTATTCCGGTGGAGGTGCATAAGCAGACGAAGAAATCGACCCTTGAAACGGTGATGACGGTGCTGCATGCGGGCGGTAAGTTTGGTGGGGAGGGGTATAAGGTGTCTGGTGGATTGCACGGCGTGGGTGTATCGGTGGTGAACGCGCTTTCTTCGTGGGTGCGGGTGGAGGTGTGCCGTGATGGTGCTCGCTACGTGCAGGAATACAAGCGGGGCGTGCCACAGGGGAATGTAAAAAAAGTGGGGACAAGCACGACGACTGGTACCAAGGTTTCGTTTTTGCCTGATGATGAGATTTTTTCGGCTATGGAGTGGAACAGCAAGCGCATTATTGAGCGGTTGCGTCAGCAGGCGTACTTAACTGGTGTGCGATTGACCTTTGTGGATCGTACGAATGAAACTCCTGCGGTACAAGGGTTTTGGTTTGAGGGTGGCGTGCAGTCGTTTGTGCGGCACATTGCGCGTGACAAAAAGCATTTACAAGATGATTTGTTTTATACGCATAAGGGGTGGCAAAACATGGATGTGGAAATTGCGTTTGTATATGTAGATGATATTGAGGCTCGTGAACTCTCGTTCGTGAATACTATTAACACGCCCGATGGTGGTATGCACTCGACGGGGTTTCGTTCGGCGTTAACCCGCAGTATTAACGCGTACGCGCGCGCCGAAGGGTATTTAAAAGAAAAGGATGAAAACTTAATTAGCGAGGATACGCGTGAGGGGTTGGTGAATATTATTTCATTAAAGCTCCCAGAACCTCAGTTTGAAGGGCAAACGAAGGCGCGTTTGGGTACGCCGGATGCGCGTACCGCAGTTGAAACGGTGGCGAACGAGGCGTTAAAGGAATTTTTTGAAAAACACCCGGGCGATGCGCGGGCAATTATGGAAAAGGTGCTTTTGGCTGCTAAGGCTCGCAAAGCTGCCAAAGCGGCAAAAGATACCGTACTTCGCAAAGGGGCTCTTGAGGGTTTGACCTTGCCTGGTAAATTGGCGGATTGTTCGAGTCGTAATGCGGAGGAGTCGGAGTTATTTATAGTAGAGGGAGATAGCGCAGGCGGCACAGCAAAATCTGGCCGCGATCGGCGTACGCAGGCGATTTTGCCGCTTCGTGGAAAAATTTTGAATGTTGAAAAGGCGCGGCTTGACCGCATGTTGGCCAACCAGGAAATTCGCTCGTTGGTGGTGGCGATTGGTACGGCGATTGCTGAGGAGTTTGATATTACGAAGCTCCGGTATCACAAGATAGTGCTCATGGCTGATGCTGACGTTGATGGCGCACACATTCGCACACTTTTGTTAACCTTCTTTTTCCGCTATTTCCGCAAAGTGGTAGAGGACGGGTATTTGTATATCGCGCAGCCGCCATTGTATCGCATTCAAGCAGGGCGTGAAGCACACTATGCGTATACTGATGCGCAAAAGGAAGCGATTTTTACTGAACTGAAAAAGACGCGGGTCGAGAAGGAAAAGACAAAAGCCAAAGGGAAGCAAAAAGAGGTTGTTTCCGATGAGGTGGATGCTGGTGGGGTAGAAGGGGAGGTGTTGCCCGAACAGGAATCGGGGCTTCGCGGGGTTTCGGTGCAGCGGTATAAAGGTTTGGGTGAAATGAACGCCGAGCAGCTTTGGGAGACGACTATGAACCCGGGCAACCGCATGCTGTTGCAGGTAAGCATTGATGATGCCGAGCGTGCTGACCATTTGTTTGATATGCTTATGGGAGAGGAGGTTGATTCTCGCAAACAATTTATTCAGACCCAAGCTTTGGCCGTGAAAAACCTTGACATATAGTGATTTTTCCGGCATTCTACAGCAATTATGTTGTCCCGAATTACTCAATTTTTGAAAGATGCTCGTACGGAATTTCGCCACATTAACTGGCCGACTCCTCAGGAGGCAGCTCGTTTAACTGGCATTGTGATTGCGTTGTGCATTGGTTTGGCGGTGTTTTTGGGGGTGTTTGATTATTTGTTTGTTCATGGTTTGCAATATTTATTGGCGCGTCGGGTAGGCTAGACTCGTTCATTTATTTTTTTATGCTTAATAATTTACGCGAACAATCGAGTGGCACTAAAGAGTGGTATGCGATTCACACGTACTCTGGGTATGAGGAGGCGGTATTGCGCTATTTAACGCAGCGTATCGAATCTCTTTCAATGGAGGATAAGATTTTCAACGTGGTGGTGCCGACGGAAAAAAAGATACGTATCAAAAATGGAAAGCGTCAGGTGTTTGAAGAAAAGGTGTATCCTGGGTATGTATTGGTGCAGATGATCTTAACCGAAGAAACCTGGTATGTGGTGCGTAACACGCCGCGGGTTACGGGATTTGTGGGGCCAGATAATACTACCCCAACGCCATTGTCTGCTGAAGAGGTGCAGGCTTTGTTGAAGCCAGGCCAACAACAAGAAGGAGAGGAGAAGTTTGTGATGGAATTTGCGGTGGGGGATTTGGTGAAGGTTGTTGATGGACCGTTTAAAGATTATGACGGTAAGATTGCTGAGATTGATGAGGAGAAGGGCAGAGTGAAGGTGATGGTGCCGGTGTTTGGCCGTGATACGGCAGTGGAGCTTGATTCGTTGCAGGTGAAGAAGGTGTAAATAGTGTTTTGCCAGAGGGTTTTTAAGAGAGCGCTCCAAGGCCGCTTGGCCGGTCTTACGCTCTTGAAATCCCTTGGCAAAACTCATAGGGGGAAGGGTGGAAGAAAGGTGGGGCGAGTTAATGGTATAAACCCCTTAGTTGCCGGCCGTTCTTGACGTTTTGGGATCCTTGGTTTACTATTCAACCACTATATTGTTATGAACCAGTGCTTTTTTTGTTCGCAAAATATGAAGACCATCGACTATAAAGAGGTCGATTTGGTCAAGCGCTATGTATCTTCGCAGGGCAAGATGATTGATCCGAAGCATACGAATATTTGTGCCAAGCACCAGCGCATGCTGGCCTCGGCCATTAAGCGAGCACGATTTATGGCTTTACTGCCGTTTGTACGAAGATAAGTATATACAAATCCCCGCATGTGCGGGGATTTGTATGTGGGGGCAGTGTTGTATGATTTTTCCTTGCGTGATTATTTTGGTAGGGTTATGTATATGGATTTTGATGTTCAACTTTTTCGATGGCTTTTTTCTTTCGCGCACCAAAGTGCATGGCTTGATACTCTGATTATTTTTTTGGGCGAGTTTTTGCCGTATCTTATTGTATTGCTGTTTGTGTGGTTTTTGCTTCGTTTTCGCCATGTCCGCGCGCGCGTAGCTATTGGTATTCAAGCGCTTATTACGGTGTTGTTGGCTCGAGGTATTGTAGTTGAGGTGATTCGTTTTTTTTATCCGAGTGCGCGGCCATGGAGTGCTTTATTGCTGGAGCCGTTACTGCTGCACGAAACTTCATCGAGCTTTCCTTCGGGGCACGCGACATTCTTTGTTTCGCTAGCGGGGGTGGTGTTTTTGTATCACCGTAAATGGGGAATGATATTTATGGCAGCGGCTTTAGTGAATGCGGCTGCTCGAGTGGCTGCAGGTGTTCATTGGCCATCGGATATTTTGGGAGGAATTTTGGTTGCAATGGTGTGTGTTGTAGTGGTGCATCGGGTTGTTGGTGGCTTTATCGCGCCGCTTTTTCCAGGTCAAAAGTCGTGACTTTTTTAATAACTTCTGGTATAATGAAGGGACTATGAAATATGTTTTAGGCGTTGCAGCCATTGTGATAGTGGCCGTGGTTGGTTTTTTTGGTTTCCGTTTCTTGCAGCGCTCTTCTGATGTGACCATTATGCCTCAGCAGGTGCCGACCGATGAGCTTGCTACTACGGTGTGGGTTGAGGTGCTGGGTGGCAAGGTGTTTTATGCTTCGGCTGCAACAGCCACGGAAGTGCCCGTTGCTTCAGGGGATGTTGTGCAGGCTGGTGGTACGGTGCGTACGGATGGCCAAGGCAAGGCCGTGATTCATTTTCCGGACAGCTCGTTCGCGAGTCTTGATGTGAATACAAAACTTACCCTTTCGGAAACATCGTATGATCCGACCACCCAAAGTTTGGTGGCGAAATTCTTTTTGACGAGCGGCCGTGTGTGGTCGAAGATTTTTGATCTTGCAACTCCGACTTCCGCGTGGGAGGTGAAAACTGCCAATGCGGTTGCGACGGTTCGTGGTACTGCGTTTGGTATGGAGTATCGTGACAAAAAGTCACGCGTATTAGGTTCGCAGCATACAGTGCGCGTGGTGCCGGTTTCAAAGTCGGTTATGACAAAGGCACAGGTCGACGTGAAAGAAGATGAACAAGTGGAGATTACTGATGCTCAAGCTGATGCGATTGCAAGTGGCAGAACCGCGCCGACGTCTTTTGTAAGTCCTCGTCGCATTGATCCGGCAATCGATCCATGGGCTGCGAATGGTAAAAAAGAGGAAGCTCGCTATGAGGGGGAGCTTAAGAAATTGAAAGACAGTGGCGTTTCTAGTCCAAAAGAATTGCGGGTGAAGATGCGCACTCTTTTTGAGAAGCAGTTTGAAGGTCTTATAAAAGAACGTGTTCGTGCGATTGTGCCTACCACCCAGCCTTCAACGGATGACTCGCAAAATCCTACTGGTCCTACGGGCACGACTGTTCAACCCACTCCTTCGGGTCAACAGTCTGGGTCAACTGGCACAACGAGCACTGCAACCACAACTCCAACTGGTACCGCCGCAAAGGTAGTGCTTACCACAAAGGCAGATTTGTCTTCGGTTACTGCTGGTTCAGTGGTGAATTTTTCGGCGGTTTTAGTGCGTCCCGACGGAAGTCGTCAGGATGTGACAGCTGCATCGAAATGGAACGTAGTGGGAGACATCGGCTCTTTCCCGACTCCGGGGAAGTTCCAGCCAAGTCTTACGGGTAGCGCAACTGAACTTGAGAAGGCGCCTGGGGCAGTGGTTGTTTCTTTTGATGATCAAAAAACTGGTAGCGTGCTGTCTGCGAAGTCAGATATTTTTTATGTACAAAATTCACCGAGTGACCCGAATGCTGTGCCTATTGGTGGGCAGTAGTCATATTTTTTAAGTTTTTTCTTTCATGAAGCAACGTATATGGTGGATTGGTTTGTGCGCAATCGGTGTTTTGGCGATATGGTTTTTGAATGTTTCTGGACTTTTCGCGGGACCAGAGCAGCTATTTGAAGATATTGTGCTTCCGGTGCGTAGTGTGCCGGCGAGTGTAGTGGTGGTTGCGATTGATGATGAGTCAATTTCTCGTATTGGGCAGTGGCCATGGAAACGCGAAGTGTTTGCCACTGTGCTTTCAAATATGAAGGCGCATGCGCCTGCTGCGGTGGGAATTGATGTACTTTTTGCGGAGGAGTCTCGGTTTGGGCAAGGGGATGATGCTGTGCTTTCGGGGGTGTTGCGTGGTATTTCGTATCCAGTTGTGTTTCCTGTGCAGTTTGGTCGACTTGGTGTTGTATCGGGGAGCGCTGTTTCTGGGTCGCATGCTGTTTTTTCGGATTCGATTGTCCCAGGACCATCCACCACGCTTGGTCATGTAAATTTAATTGTTGATCGAGATGGGGTTGTGCGTCGGTTCCCTTCGCGGATACGGGCTTCAGACGCGATGTATGCGTCGTTGGGGGAACAAACAGTTGCTGTTTCAGGATTTTCTGTATCAGAGGCGCCTTCTTTTTCACCGCTTGAGCCAATTGTGTTTTCGGGCAAGCCTGGAGCCGTGCCGGTAGTGCCGTTTTATAGGCTGTATGAAGGTGACCAAACTGCATTGTCGGCTATTTCTGGCAAGATAGTGTTTGTGGGTTCGACTGCTTCGAGCTTGCATGATACCCAGCAGGTGCCTGTCGGTGGTGGAGTTGCGATGGCAGGTGCTGAGATACAAGCACATATCGCCAACATGGTGCTTTCGGGCTATCGTCAGCACGGCGTGTCGTTTTTGACTATGTTTTCCATACTTCTGGCCGTGGGGGTTACGGCGTTTTGTGTTGCGTTCTTTTTTGATTTGGCAGTCGCACTTTTGTTGTTTAGTGTGTTGATTATTGGTGAGGTGGTTCTGTTTATTTTGTTTGCTCAACAGGGCATTTTGTACAATATTTTGCACACGGTATTTGTAACGTCTTCGGTGTTTTTGCTTGTAAAGGGATATAAATATGTGGTAGTTGATCGTCGCGGTCGGCAGATGAAAAAAATATTCTCTAAGTATGTATCTGGCACCGTGCTTGATACGATCATGCAAAATCCTGATGCGGTAAAGCTTGGCGGTGAGGAGCGCGAGATGACAGTATTTTTTTCAGATATTCGTGGCTTTACAACTATTTCGGAGCGCACTACCCCTACAGAATTGGTTCGTATTTTGAACGAATACTTTACTGCAATGACATCGGAAGTGTTGCGTACGGGTGGTGTGGTGGATAAATATATCGGCGACGCTATCATGGCATTTTGGGGGGCTCCCGCTCACGACCCTGATCATGCTGACCACGCAATGGATGCGGCGCTTGCCATGATTGAGAAATTAAAAATACTAAACAAGAAATTACGCGCTCAAGGTGATCCGGAAATTGCCATTGGTATTGGGTTGTATACGGGTCGCGCGGTAGTAGGGAACGTGGGTTCGAATGACCGTTTTGATTACACAGTTATCGGCGACACGGTCAATGCGGCATCGCGTTTGGAGGGGTTAAACAAGGAATATAAGACACAGATTATTATCAGTGAAACGGTAAAAGCGAAATTGAAGAAAGAGTATGATTTGGTGTGTTTAGGTTCTTCGAAGGTCAAGGGTCGCACAGAACCAATTAATATTTATACGGTTGCGGGAACGCAGATGCCAGTCACTGATGATGTGAACGAAGATGCGCACAAGCATCACTAAACTAGCCAATAGGGTATAGGGTTCAGCCAATAGCCAGCAAACCATCCTCTGTCATTCCGGCCGTCGAGCCAGAATCCGTATGTTTTAGTTTTACACAGGGTTGGTTGGGTGCTTAAAAATTTAGTGTGATAAAATGAAAGTACTTCATGATCTGTGTACGCCATCACAATTTACGGGATGGCGCTTTTGGTTTTTCAGCCATACTTTTGGTTGGTGTGGTGGTTATTTCGGTAACTTTCGGGTTTTTTGTGGGAGGTTATTTTGAGCGCGCTGGCGGGAATGGTGGCGTTGGTTCTGAGTGGCAGCAGCACTTTTTTGGGTTTTTTAGTCGAGTGACTCATGTATTTTCGGCAACGGTAAGTGATGTGTTCGGTGGCGGGGATACTCCGCTTGCTCAGATTGACGTACGTGACGATGCAGGTGATGATGCTGCCGCGTACCATGTTTCGGATGTTCGTGAAGATGAAGTGGTATCAGCAACTGAATTACAAAAGTCAGTAGCAGTGCAAAAGACGAATGTGTGGCGTGATGCGCAACACGACGATCGGCCAACTGTTGCATTTGTTGCAGCTCATACAAAACAGACGAAGGGATATGAGCCTTGTCGTGTGCAGGATTCTACAACCAAGGATGTTCAGGGGGTGGTGATAAATGAAATTGCGTGGATGGGGTCTGTACCCCAGGCTGGTGAATCTGCCACAGCAGCAGCTGCTGCTGAATGGATTGAACTTGCCAACACAACAGAGGATGACGTGGATGTTTCGGGTTGGCAGCTACGATTGGACACCGGGAAGATTCACAGTATTTTTCTTTCAGACACAAGTATCGCCGCGCATGGTTTTTTACTGCTTGAACGAGGCAGCGATGACGCGCTGCCGGGTGTAGTTGCAGACATTGTGTATACGGGGTTACTTGCCAACGGCGGCGGTCGCTTACAGCTTATGGATGATCGGTGTCACTTGGTGGATGAGGCGAATTTTACGGATGGCTGGCCAGCAGGGAATACGAAAACGAAACAGACGATGCAACGCGCAGGCGATCAGTGGGAAACGAGTATGAGCCCAGGTGGTACGCCGGGCAAACTAAACCCTACGGGAATAGCCAAGCGCATTATTCAGAAAACCCAGACTGCTTCTTCGTCGGTATCTGTTGCGACTTCAACTGCGGCAACTTCTACTGTTATCATTTCGGATGGCGGAGGTTCGGGGTCTTCGAGTGGAGGTTCGGGCGGTGGTTTCGTGGCACCAGTTGTAAAAACGTATCCAAAGCTTTTGATTGCTCAAATTCAGTTGGCCGGTGCGACTTCAACTCACCAAGAGTTTGTGGAATTCTATAACCCCACAGATGCTAGTGTTGATTTGACTGGGTGGTACGTACAGAAGAAAACAAAAAGTGGAACGAGTTTTTCTTCGTTTGCGCCAAAAGAATTATTCGTAGGGCACGGTATTCCCGCGCATGGATTTTTTGTTGTCGCGCACCCTTCCAGCAGTCTTGTGGCAGATGCTTTTACTGATAACGGAATGAGTGATGACAATGCTATTGTGCTAAAAAATCCAAATGGTGATGCAAGTGATAGGGTTGGTATGGGAGAGGCGAATGAGTGTGAGGGGGTATGCGCTGCCAACCCAGAAGACGGTGAAAGTATTCGGCGCAAAACAGGTGGCGGGGCAACTGACTTTGTTGATACGGACAACAACGAAGCTGATTTTGAAAGTTCAACATGTCCAACACCCAAGGCCACCAGTATTTGTACTACCCCAATTATTGTGACTTCAACAAGCACTGACCCAGTTGCATCATCAACTGCTACCAGCACGCCACCGATCAACCCTCCGCCGACAGATAAGACGACCGTTTCAACCAGGAATTGCATGGTGATGTCCCGACGTTTGGCCCCGATCGCGCGGCGGACGCCAATCTCGCGGGTCCTCTCTGTCACGGTCGCCAACATGATGTTCATGATGCCGATTCCGCCAACCAGGAGCGAGATCGCCGC
>CAZXZC010000030.1:0-9162 GCA_964645125.1 uncultured Candidatus Saccharibacteria bacterium
GCCGCATTCACCACCACGTCCGCCCCATGTTTTTTTAAAAACGCAATCAAATCCTTTTTCTTCCCAATATCAAGTTTCGTAAAAGAAATCTTTTTTGAAGTCGGCAAAGTCTGCCGAGGGGCAACCACATCAGCAACTACCACGCTCTGTATGGCGCTATCTTTTATAAGTAAATTCGAAAGCACCCGCCCCACGCCCCCATACCCCAAAATAACTATCTTCATAGCAAAAAGCATATATCACGAGGGAATATTCGCGCAATAAAGAAAACCTACGATTTTAAAACTCTACTTCATAAACCAAAAACACGGGACGTATTTTTATAAAAAACCAACTCATGAAAAGAATCAGGAATAACCTCTTTGATAGCAGAAACATAAGAAGCCTGATCAGATATCGGCCAATCAGTTCCAAATAAAAATTTTTCTGCCGGAGCATATCGGGAAAAAACAGTCCATAAATATCGAAATGCCTCAACATCTTGCGCGGTAAAAGAACCATACACAAATCCAGAACAATCAGTAAATACATTCTCATTCTTTGAACACACTTGCGCTGCATCTAAAACCCAAGGATAGCCAACATGCGCAATAATAATCTTCACATCAGGAACATCGCTTGCCAAATCATCAATATGCAAGGGGTGGGCATACTTCAATTTCGCCGATGATGCCTTGTTATACAAATCTCCGCTATGAAAAATGAGAGGGCGCTTATACTGAACGAGTAAATCAATATAAGGTTTCAAAAACGAGTCAGAAGGGTAAAAATGCTCATAACCCACATACAGTTTCAAACCATACACCCTACCAGCAGCCAGCCACTGCTCAAAAACATCGGGAGAAAATAGAAAATCATTATTTTTCTGATACGGCGATAAAGAAGCAACCGCATACAACCTTTCCTGGTAAGGAGCAATCTGATTCAAAAGAAAATCGGTACTACAATCGCCCATAAGCCCCGCAAACACAAAACTCTTATTAATACCAGATACCTTCATAGACTGAACAAGTTTTTCAAGCGAACCACTTAAAATCTCAGTACGCCCACAATGAGTATGTACATCAATAATCATAGTGATATAGTATAAGAAATAATTACTAAAATGAACGAGACAAAAATACCGTCTGCAGAAACAGAAGCGGGGCAAGAAAAATTAAACGAAAGTGCGTATAAGCGTGTCGATCAATTACAAGCAGAAAGCAAATTCGCCAGAACCAATGAGGGGGTAAATACCATTATAGAAATAGCTGGAGAAAAGTTTTCTATTGAACGGATAAAAGATCCAGAAAGTGCAGATCTTTCACAAGTACAAAGTCTATTTGAAGAAGTATTTGGAGCAGAAGAAGTAGATCCAGAAGAAATATTGCGCAACGCAGTTGGAGGACGATCAGCATTTGACCCAGAACAACAAGATATTGAATACAAGGTATTTACTGTAAAAGATAAAGAAGGAAAAGTAATATCGGTAGTAAGTGGAGGTATTTTGGAGTTAATAAGAAATGAAGATGAAGATACGAAAGAAAATATCTTCATGGTTGCCTACGCAGTAACTGATCCATCAGCTAGACAAGGAGGATTGGCTCGTGAAGCATACATTTCAGCACTGCAACACGCAGCCGAAGAATCAGAACAAAATGGCAAAAAACTTGCATTTGCAGCAGGCGAATGTACATATACATCTGAAAAATTTTGGAACAAAGTTGGCTGGGAAAGACTGTATAAAAAAACAAGCGAGGGGAACTTTAAAGAAATTGAATACATACAACCCGCGCTTGATTTTGATGAAAACACCGGATTACCCGCAGAAGATGCTGGCGAAGCACCAGAGCACCTTATGATTGACGGATTTGGAGAATCCATTAAAGCCGAGGATGCAATAGCAACTGTTGCTGCATTTTACCAATGGTGTAACATGTGGCCACCCGAAGCATTTGAAAGCGATGAGGCATACAAAAAACACCAGGCCTACGTTGAAGAAAAAATGGCTGAGTTTAAAGAACAATTTGAAGAAAGCGGAGAACTGCGTATGATGAAAAAATCGGAGCGAGAAGCAATGCAAAAAAATGGAATGACAGTAGAAGAATTTACCGCAGCAGACCACGGAGACGCCGGCGAGGAAGATTTCTAACACAAACCCACAATCAGAACACTAATAAATACAGCCCCTTTAGGGGGCTGTATTTATTGACTCGTTCATATCATTTCATTAAATCATCGAAGTATAGGCATAATTTTTGAAAATCTTAACTCGTTAACTTTTTCAGTGCTTTTCTATTGGCCAAACCCTACACCCTATTGGCTCGCCCTGAGTCTACCCCCACCGCGACTTCGTATAGCTGGCAACCTCACTCAATTTCAGTGGCGTAGTAGCATTGCCGGTGCGAATATAAAACGCCTCCGCGTTGTCCATATTTACATACACTGGTTTGTGAGCACTGCCTACATGCACACTGCAAAGCTCCACTCCCTCCATAACATGAAATCGTAAGTGCACATGGTGTCGAAACTCCGCCCCCACCGCATCGCGAAACACATTATTAAAATGATTTTCAAACCCATCGGCGCTTGGCTTAGGCAAGCTCGCGTAATCGGGTTGTAACCCTACAACCCTTCCCCCATCATCAACTCCAATCACCAGCACTCCCCCGCCAGAGTTCAAAAACGCAGCCACCGTTTTCACCACTGCCTTTTCCATGGCGCGATTTACCTTTTGCAACTGCCGATCCCACCGCAACGACGATTTAAACTCTAATCGTTCGCTCTCACGAGACGAAATAAGCTCGGTAATATTCTGCGTGAACACCAGCGATGCGCGGCTGCTGGCAAACGATGCCAACCGAGATTCAAACAAACTCCCCACGGCACGAACATTGGGCACCTCACGAATACGCACCGACGCTCCGTCACCACCAGTCACCACAAGCGTGCCATACGAAAACATGCGCGAAAGAAACCCAAACGCATACGACACTGTAACCGGCACCACCAAAGGCACCACAGTGCGCCCACGAAACAATACACCACTACGAACCACCACCCGATCCGGATATAAATACGTTCGATGAAAATACCACCGAGCCAAAATATACCCAATAATCCAACCCTCTACCGAAAGCTTGAGCATGAGTTTCGCGACCTCGTACGGAAACGCGTGCGCAAACTGAAAACCCTGGTATAGTTGACCATAATCGGCCATATACGCTGCGATTTGATACACGATCGTAACCACAAATTCCGTAAAAATTAAATTTTTCACAATCACAACCGGGGTCTTCGAAATACGAATAGGGGCATCTACCATACCTTTCATGGTACACTAAAAAGCAATGCTTATTATAGTCATACTCGCTGCAGTCGCAGCTACGTTTTTCGGGGGGTTATTTGCCCTCGCCTACAAAGACCGCCTCCACCTTATTTTAGGCTTCAGTGCCGGTGCCGTTTTGGGTGTGGCATTTTTTGATTTACTACCAGAGGCACTAGCGCTTGGGCAAGGATACGTTGAATCATCTACTATACTCGCACTGGTAGGACTGGGATTCTTAGGGTACATGCTCATAGACAGAACAATGAGTACTCACGCCCATGAAGACGACATTGAAAGCCATCACCATCGAGGATTTTTGAAAGCCAGCAGCTTTTCCGTCCACAGCATCCTCGATGGTGTTGCAATTGGTATAGGGTTTCAAGTATCGTCAGCGGCTGGAATTATTATTGCCTTAGCAGTACTCACCCACGACTTTTCCGATGGCATAAACACCGTCAGCGCCATCATCAAACACCACGGCACTCGCGCGCAGGCCATTAAGTGGCTACTTGTGGATTCCGCAGCCCCGGCAATAGGAGCTCTCTCAACACTCTTTTTTACGCTCAACGCACACACACTTGGAATTGTTCTGGCACTATTTGCTGGCTTCTTTCTCTATATCGGTGCCAGCGACCTACTTCCCGAAAGTTACCATCGCCATCGCACAACCCTTACAACGTTCATGACTATTCTCGGAGCCGCGGTACTCTATGTGGTAATTCGAATCGCGGAAGGGTAAAAAGTAGTTGGCCAATAGCCAATGGAATGTAGGGTTTAATGAAACAAGCTTTTATCATTATTGTTCATAACAAACATCGCTGGTGTGTAAGGATTAGTAATTGTTAGGCGGATATCCATATATTTGATTTTTGTCTACTATTGGCCATTGGCTAAACCCTATTGGTCTAATTCAAAAATGCTATACTTTCAAATAAAGCGTTGTCTTACTAACCAACATTATATCCATGGATATTACAAGTAGGCGGTTTTCATTCACCATACTATTACTCATCATTGGTCTTGCCACGTTCGGGTACGCGTTTATTGAATATCAATCAGAAGCCACGCTCGTACAAAACAACAATGCCACTGTTATTGCCCCGGGCATAAACGGCACCGAAGAAAAAGAAACGACTACCACAAAGCCAGTCGCAAAACCCCTTACCTACGCCCAAGCAGTAAATCTTTACAACAAAAGCCGAATCCAATTTGATAGCCAATGCCATGCCCAGCCAACCTCGTTCACCATAAAAAGTGGCATAAAGGTTATGCTTGATAATCGTTCAAATACAACAAAAACAATCAGCGTTGACGGAACAAAATACACTCTTTCAGCATACGGGTTCCGTATCATCTCAGTTCCCTTCACGAGCCTTCCCCACGACGCCATTATTGACTGTGGCAGCGGCCGAAACAACGCCCAAATCCATATCGTGAAGTAAAAGGGTCAGCGGAAGACAAAAGCAGCTTCGCATTCATGCGAAGCTGCTTTTTTATGTATTACTATTGGCCATACCCTATTCGCTATTGGCTAGCTACTGCGCCTGTGTACAATACTTGCATCGCATTGCCTCCTTCGGAATCTCACTCATACACTGACCACACACTTTCGTGGTCGGGTCTATCGGTTCTTCCTTTTTCATGCGAGCTAACAACGTATTAAAGGGCGTCACCACAAAAAAATAAATCGATGCAGCAACTAACAAAAACGATATCACTGCGTTCAAAAAATCTCCGTACAAAAACGCACTCCCGTTAATGGTAAACATCAGCCCTGAAAAATCCGGCACCTTGGCAATAGCCCCGATAAAAGGCGTAAGCAAATCCTTAACAAGCGCCGACACCACATTTCCAAACGAAGCACCAATCACCACACCAACAGCCAAATCCACCACATTCCCCCGCAAAATAAATTGTCGAAATCCTTTAAGCATACACGTATATATTATGTTGCAATTTTAGCAGCTTCTATCTCATTTAACACCTTTTGTAATGGCGCAAGCGTCGCATCGTCATATGCCGAAATCGCAAGCACCGGACATTTGGTCTTCTTCAAGGCCGCGACATGCTTTTTCACCACCTCAGGCGTCACGGTATCAGTTTTGGTCAACACCACATACTGCTGAGCTTTCGCAAACTTTTTATTATACGTCGTCAGCTCAATCATTATTGTTTTATACGCCGCAAGCACATCTTCATGCTCACAGGAAATACAGTGCAACAACACGCGCGTACGCTCCACGTGACGTAAAAATTTAAAACCTAAACCCTTGCCCACTGCCGCGCCCTCAATAAGCCCAGGAATATCAGCCAGTACAAGGTTATAATACACGCCCAAATTCGGCTCGAGTGTGGTAAACGGATAATTCGCAACCTTCGCCTTCGCGCTCGTTAAAATATTTAAAAGCGTTGACTTGCCCGCGTTTGGAAATCCAATAAGCCCCACATCAGCAATAAGTTTCAACTCTAGCCGGAGCGTAAACGCCTCCCCCGGCCGGCCGCCCTGAAACTGTTTCGGGCTCGTGTTGGTAGCTGAGCGAAAATGAAAATTCCCTCGCCCCCCAATGCCACCTTGCGCCAACAACACCTTCTGCCCCACCTGCAAAATTTCCACGTCTGTTTTCGTATCGTGGTTATGAATCACCGTTCCTACCGGCATTTTAATAATCACATCTGCACCCGTTGCCCCATCACGAAACTGCCCCCGACCCTCCTGCCCATCTTGGGCTTTTATATCCTTTTTATGCCGAAATTGGTTCAAGGCTGACAGGTCGCTCACCCCAACCGCATACACGCTTCCGCCAGCCCCACCGGTACCCCCCACGGGCCCTAAGCTCATCAAATTCTTATTAAACGCCACGGCCCCTCGCCCCCCATGACCGGCCGCAACGCGTATGGTTACATCATCAACAAGCATATCGCCTCAATACTACCCCATTTTACCCAGAAGTACTATTGCCTACCACCACACACCCACCCCACCCGCAAAAAACTACTATAAAAAAGGTATACTAGAAAAAGTAGGAAAATCTAGGCAAAAAAGGAAGGTGCGCCATGCAAGTAAAACTGATTATTTTTCCAAATCAAAATTTAGAAAAAATCACCGGCGAAGCAACGAAGCGCGGATTCGCACAAAACATACAACCAATTCATGAAAGATGGGACAGGAAGATCATAGTCCACGGATCAATATCAGATACTCACACACTGGATCTCCTCAAAAAAATCCACGGAGTCTTTGATGTAACCGTAGATGACACCGAACTCTACTGACCGAAACAGATACCACGCCATACGGCGTGGTATTATACTTTTCATTTGGATTCGTTTTCTTTCTCTACATCACTTGTAGTGAGTCTGCGGATGGCTGAACCCTATACACAAACAACGTATGTTTCCCCGCAACCACCCGCTGCACTTCCGATAACTGCGTGTATGGGTAGTCACGACTCACCACAACAATTCCCTTTTTACATTCCCGTAATATTTTTTCCTGCGCACGCGCCACCACATGTGGTAACAAATAGGAGTAAATGAGAGTAGCATCAGCAAACGAAACATGAAAAAAATCGCTCCGTACAAAAACCACGCGCGAACCGGTAAAAAATGCTCGCACGCGAGCTACCACATACGGCCACGGTGCAATTTCAAAACCCATACACGTCCCAGCCCCTGCTCGTTCGGCAGCAAAAAGAATCCTTCCATCTCCACAACCAATGTCATACACCACATCCGCTTTGGTTATAGGAACAAGCGCCACAGCCCGTGCCACATCAGCGCTCGATGTCGGCACAAACGGCACCGTGTATGCCCACTGCTTCCCCCAAAATTCACTGAATATAAAAATAACCGAAGCAACCAAAAACAACCCTGAAAAAATAAGCAAACACAGATACACCGCAAATATCACAAATACAACCATTAGGTATCATTATAATCCAAAAAGCCCAATTGCTGTCATACTCCAACCTGCCTGCCCACCGAAACATTGGCAAAGGAGGGATTGGAGCCTGTCTGCCATCAGGCAGGGATCCGTGCTTTTGATTTGTCATCCCGAACAATCGCGAGGGATCTCACCCCATTTCAAACAAGAGGGATTCCTCGCTGCACTCGGAATGACAATATTGTCTTTCTTAATAATCCGCAATCCTTTAATTCTTAATCCGCAATTTCTATACGCTATATTCTATACGCTATAAACTATATCGATTTCCTATATACTAAATACTATCTACTCATTACTTTTTTATGGCAACAATCATTTTTGACATCGAAACCGTGGGCGAAGACTTCGACGCCCTTGATGAAACAACACAGCACTTATTAACGCGCTGGATCCAAAAAGAAAGTAAAAGTGACGGCGAATACAGCGTAGCACTGCAAGACCTCAAAAATGAACTCGGGTTTTCACCCTTAACCGGCCAAATCGTTGCAATAGGTGTCCTTGACGCCCACAAACAAAGTGGCGCCGTCTACTTCCAACCAAGTGCCGACGAAACAGAGTTTGAAGAAAGCGGAATCAAATACAAACCCTCCACCGAAAAAGAAATACTTGAGTCATTTTGGAATGTAGCAACTCATGCCAAAGAATTTGTCAGTTTTAATGGCCGGGCCTTTGATGTGCCATTTATGATGATCCGCTCCGCTATCCATGGCATTCGCCCATCCAAAGATTTAATGTCCAACCGCTACACCAGCAGTCAAAAGTTTGGCGCCAGCCACATTGACCTCGCCGACCAGTTAAGTTTTTACGGTGCCGTGCGGCGAAAAGGAAGTTTGCACTTATTTTGCCGTGCATTTGGCATTGAAAGCCCGAAGGCTGAAGGAGTTACCGGTGACGACGTCGCCGCATTATGGAAAGAAGGCAAATCTGTTGATATCGCCAAATATAACGCTCGAGATTTATTTGCCACACGCGAGCTATACAACCGCTGGCACAATTATTTACGCTTTTAAAAAAGTAAAATCCCCGAACACACGAATGTGTTCGGGGATTGAAAAAGAAATGCACGCACGTTACAGCTGTTGCAAAGCAGCAAAAACAGAACGCTTCATCTCTTCTCGGGAAGCAGGAGGTAGAATGTGCTCAGAAATATTAGGTTCGTACACAAACCTCCCTCCGTGGTTTGCAACACTGCGCCTATCAGGCACAGTCCCAAAAAGTTTGCCATTAGGTGTAAGGATAGCCAACACAAAACTTTGGCCATCAAAACGATCAAAACAAACAATATGAACATGATCGCTATTATATTGCAATAATGGCGGACAATCCTTCCAATAAACCAGAAAACTGGCGCCAGGGCGTGGATGAAGAATGGTTGGTGTGGTGGCAAGGTAGGCAGTACTTTGATCATCAATGGTTGCAATAGTACCCCTAAAAACAACAACTGCCTCCTCTGCATGAAAAGCAAGCTTTCCAGTTTTTGTTTCAACCGGAACAAGCTTGGATCCAACAACAATATTCGCCCCCCTTTGATCTTTAATAACAGAAATCAAAGGATTCACAACCGGACCGTTCAGCGTCCGGGCAATCAGGTATTGATCCAATAATTCTAAGGTCATTTTCGTATCTCCTCTATTTTGTTCAGTTTTTTCCTCTGAAGGCTTGGGTGGAAAAAGTCCACAAAACCTTCAGTACCGTCTATAATACTACCAGTATTTACATATTTTGTCAAGTATTTCTGACAAATTATTAGTAGGTTAAAGATTGTTGGTTATAGGGTATAAAATAGCAATTATTTCCATCTACTTGTTTTTAACTCGTTAACTGACCTTCACCCCATTGGCTATTGGCTATACCCTATTGGCCATTCGCTATATACTAAACATACATGAACCCCCTAGCAGACGATCTC
>CAZXZC010000031.1:0-5481 GCA_964645125.1 uncultured Candidatus Saccharibacteria bacterium
TATATGAAGTATGGGTACTGGTTAGGACTTTCATGCTTGGTGTTTTGCATGGTTTTTGTTTTTAAATTTTTGTATGGGTTTTATGGACGCGTACAGACTGAAGGCGCGCAACTTGAGCAAATCCGGGCAAAATATCAGGCAGCAGCAGCCGATAATGCTGCATTATCTCAGGAGCAACAATACTACCAAAGACAAGAAAATGTGGAAAAAGAGTTGCGTGCTCGTTTTAATTATCGTCGCAGCGATGAAAGGCTTATGATTTTGGTTCCCGAGGAATCGGCCGCTACTTCAACCACCTCTTCAACCTTGCCATGAAGCGTTCGTATATCATATTTGGTGGCATTGGGATTCTTGTCGTTTTTGTTTTGGTGGCTTTGTTTGTTATTTCTTCTGGGTATTACCCTATAGCAATAGTGAATGGTCATCCTATTAGCGCTGTTACCTTTCGGCACAATCAAAACGCTGCATTTTCTTTTGCTCGCCACAGAGAGCAGGTTCAATTGGCTGGTGTTACCCAACTTCCTCCCGAGACCGCACGGACTCTTTCTTCTGGTGTGTTGGAGCGACTTGTTGAGAATGTGATTATTCATCAAGCGGCTCAAGTAGAGCTTGGGGCTGATTATCAGAGTCTTATTGCACAACATCTTTCGAAGTATGCAAGTGATTCGGGTATCGGGATTATTTCGCAGGAGTTATATGGGCTTACCGAAAATGGTTTTACCGAGTACGTGCTTATTCCTGAATCGGAAAAAGATTTACTTGCGGGGCGACTCCTCCTTCGTGATGTGGTGTTTACAAACTGGTTGAAACAGCAAAAGCAATCTGCCCGTGTTCATATTTTTTCTTGGGCGTACCGCTGGCAAGATGGGAAGGTGGAGGCCAAATAACAGTACAGAGGGTATAGCCAATGGCCAATAGTTTCATCGCAGAGGCGATTTGAATATTTTTTAGCTGGCCCCTAGAATGGGGGAGTTGTTATTTGGGTAGTTGGTAAGTAAAAGCGGGATTCGTATAGTGGCAGTACGCGACCTTCCCAAGGTTGAAGCGCCAGTCCGATTCTGGTATCCCGCTCAGTCCGGCGATGGTTCCAGTCCCTGCCTGTTTAGTAGGCAGAGATACCGCTCAGCGCATCCTAGATTGATATCGTGGTGGTTGCGTGGTAGGGTCTAGTAGGTCTTTTTTGTAATTTTGTAATACAGATAGCTGCTATGCTCTTTTTTCGATGCGCATAGAATCATCTATGCAAACTGGTGTGGACTGTGCCGTATTTTTTTTAATTTTATCTATACTGTACTGTGGTATAATCACTGCATAGGTTTTTCGTCTTCAAAATATATGCCCATGATTCATTTTTCTGATTTAAAAAAGTTTTTTATTTTCAATCTTATTGGAAGCTTGGTTTTGGCTGCTTTAGTTGCTGTTGTTACGGTTTTGGTAGGTCAATTTGATGAGATTGTGGGAAGGGTTTTTGCCACCTTGTCAATGGTTGTTGTTCATTCTATTGTGAGTTTGGTTTTTATTTGGGACGATTCTCGCAACAATACGTTTGATAGATTGCCGTTTTTTATTAATACAATTTTTCTGTTGGTTGTATTGAGTTTTGTAAATTCTATTTTTGGTATTTGGAAGATAATTTCATGGGAGACGGTTTGGCATGTGTATCAAACTTTCTTTATTCTTGTTTTTGCTGCGCTTCATTCGGATATTCTTTCTAAGGCGCTTTCTAAGCAGACCTATCTTGATGTTATTATCTACATAAATTATGTGTTCATTGTTGTTGTGGCGGCTATGTTACAGCCAATTATTTATATTGAAAATTTACATGATCGGATTGGCGACTTTTATTATCGATTATTGGGCGCCGTTTCTATTGTTGATGGGACGTTGAGTATATTGGTAATTATTTTTTATAAACTTTATATGCACCAACACCCTGAAATATCTGAGAATATTTTTCAACAAAATGTTCCTGTTTCTGATGGCCAGCAACCAAAAAAATCTATGAGTCCCTGGGTGTGGATATTGATATTATATCTTGTGTTTCAAGTGGCGGCCCCACTTCTGCTTTGGATTGTGGCGCTGCTTACAAAATCTTATTACTAGTTTGGAGCGCGTGTCCTTGTTTGATTGATGATATTGATTTGCTGTGGTTTCTATTGGATATTGACCCCCTCTGTCGCCGAGTGTGCGTTTTTTGATATACAATAGGGTTTGTATGGCTGACGCGACTACTCAACTGATTAAAGAAAAGCTGGATATTGTGGAGTTTTTGAAAGGCTACCTTACCCTTATTCCGGCGGGGCGCACGTTTAAAGCGCTCTGCCCCTTTCATGGGGAAAAGACGCCTTCTTTTAGTGTTTCGCCCGACAGGGGGAGTTGGCATTGCTTTGGGTGTGGAGAAGGGGGCGATGTGTTTTCATTTTTAATGAAGTATGAGCACATTGAGTTTGCGGAAGCTTTAAAAATTTTAGCGGAAAAAACAGGAGTGCCCTTGGCGCGGATGGACCCGGCGCAGTATCGGGCGGCTGGAATGTTGTATGACATTAATGCGGCTGCTGTTTCATTTTTTAAATCGCAATTGGCGGGGACTTCGTTTGCGAAGGAGTATTTACGTGGCCGAGGGCTCACCGATGAAACGATTGAAGCATTTGATATTGGCTGGGCGCCGAATGAACCGGATACGCTCGCGGTGCATCTTATAAAGACTATGGGGGCACGTCCGGATGATATTGTGCAGGCTGGCTTGGCTTTTATTTCGGATCGCGGCATGGTACTTGATCGGTTTCGGGGGCGGCTTATGTTTCCTATTGCAAATCATCTGGGGAAGGTGGTTGGGTTTACGGGGCGCGTGTACCCACCGTTTGATACGGGTACAAGTGGCAAATATGTAAATAGCCCCGAGACGGCGGTGTTTAACAAATCGCGAGTGTTGTATGGGTTTTATAAAACAAAAGAAGATGTTGCGAAACAGAATATGGCGGTGGTGGTTGAGGGGCAGATGGATTTTTTGATGAGTTACCAGGCGGGTGTGCGTACGGTGGTCGCTTCCTCTGGCACGGCATTTACGAGTGAGCATTTGGGGGCGCTTCGCAAAGTTTGTGACAAGCTTACTTTTTTATTTGATAACGATGAGGCGGGGATTGCGGCGGGAGACCGAGCGGTGGACTTGGCATATACCCATGATTTTGAGGTTTCTGTGGCTCGACTCCCTCACGATGTGAAAGATCCAGCTGATGCGGCGCAAAAAGATCCGGATATGCTTCGTCGCAGCGTGGCAGACGCGGCAGCGGCTTTAGCTGTGTTTATTGATCGGCATTTCCCACCTGGAACAAAAGGATTTGATTTCACCAAAGCTCATGATGTGGCGAAGTTGCGACAATGTTTGGCAAAAATTGCGCAGGTTAAAAGTCCGGTTGCGGCCAGCGGTTGGTTGCAATTTTTTTCGCGGCGCGTTGGCGTTTCAACTGAGCTGCTAACTGCTGAGATGAATGCGTTGGTTTTGTCTGGTGATGCTACTGTTTCTTCGAATTCTTCACGTTCTTCACAGATTTCAGATCCTTCTGCTGGTGCGCCTTCAGTTACTACTATGAATCGTCACCAAAGACTTTCTTTCGAACTTTTATGCGCAGCGTATCAATTGCAAGATTTCTCTTTCTTAGAAGAATATGCGTCCTATCTTGCTCCTGGTTTCGGGCAGTTGGTGCCTTTGTTGGTTGCGGGCACATACGCGCACCCGCAACGCGATATTGACGCGGCTTTGTCTGCTATTGCTTTGTCGACCACTTCGTATACTGCAAGCGATGTGTTTGGTATTGCGCAGAAGCTTAAGCATGAATCTACGCGTAGCGTACGGCAAAAACTTATCGACTCAATTGCGCAGGCCGAGCGAGTTGGGGATACGGCCGCACTTTCGGCAGCTTTGGCTGAGCTGGCTCAGCTTCCTTCTGGTGGGATAGACGACTCCAAGGGTGTTGTTGGGTAGTATATTGTGTCTTGCTTTTTACAAAAAAAACGATATAATGCTTTTTATACGGCGCATTTCTATAGCGCTTTTGCCCATCTTCTCTTTTTTAAACATTTCTTTTTTTGATTCTCGTTCTTTATATTCATTGTGCGTCGCTTTCCACCTTCTTTTTTTATGAAGAAAAAAATAGTAGCAAAAAAATCCTCGGTATCTAAGAGGTCCTCTTCGGTTAAAAAGTCCCCAGTAGCTAAGTCTCACTCAGTTAAGAAACATGCCCCAGTAAAGAAGATTTTAAAAAAACCTTCTTCGGTCAAAAGTGATGCGGCTAAAAAGCATATTCCAACAAAAAAAGTTGGTTCAGTAGAGAACAAAAAATCTTCTGTTGCGAAATCGAAGGTTCCTAAAAAACAAGTGAGTGCTCTGGCTGTTTCTGGTCAAACTCAGGAACAGGTTTTGGCTGAATTGATTGCTCGTGGAAAACCGCGTGGGTTTGTGACGGATAATGAACTTTTGTTTGCATTTCCTCATTTGGAGGATGATATTGAGTTTTTAGAGACTGTATATGAAAAGTTAGAGCAGGCGGGTTTAAAGGTGTTGGAAACAGGAAGCCTGATTACTCCAACTGGTGGTGATGAGGTAAGTGCGAAAGAACTGGAGAGCGCGTTAAGCTTTGAAGGCGACGTGCCTGATGCGGTACAGATGTATTTGAAAGAAATTGGTAAAACTGCATTGTTGACTAAAGACGAAGAAAAAGATTTGGCTCGTCGTTCGGAAAAAGGTGATGAGGAGGCTCGCCAGAAACTTATTAAAGCCAATTTGCGTTTGGTGGTGTCTATTGCTAAACGTTACATTAACCGCACCCCTCATTTAGGTATTTTGGACTTAATTCAGGAAGGAAACATTGGGTTGTCTCGCGCGGTGGATAAATTTGATTATCGAAAAGGCTTTAAATTTTCGACATACGCAACATGGTGGATTCGCCAGGCCATTAACCGTGCATTAGCCGATCAGTCGCGTACAGTGCGTATTCCGGTGCACATGGTTGAGGTGATTTCGAAATATACGCAAACTCGTCGCCAGTTGATGCAAGAGTTGGGTCGCGATCCTTTAGCCGAAGAGATTGCTGCGGAAATGGGTATTGATGTCGACAAGGTGCGTCATATTCAAAAGATTTCGCAAGAAGTACTTTCGATTGAAACTCCTATTGGCGATGAAGAAGATTCGGTGTTGGGTGACTTTATTGAGGATCAAAGCAATCCACGTCCCGATCAGTTGGCAGCGCGGGCGTATCTGCGTGATTTAATCGGAGAGATATTATCTGATCTTTCAGATCGCGAGCAGAAGATTTTGCGCATGCGATTTGGCTTGGAAGATGGAGTCAGTCATACCTTGGAAGAAGTGGGCAAGGTGTTTGGTGTAACTCGTGAGCGTATTCGCCAAATTGAAGCCAAGGCATTAGAACGTATTCGTGAGCATGGGAAGGCGAAGTCGTTGGAGGGATTCGAGAATTTGGTGTA
>CAZXZC010000031.1:5581-8567 GCA_964645125.1 uncultured Candidatus Saccharibacteria bacterium
GGTTTTGAAAATTTACCGCCACCCTTATGGGGTGTGGCAGGGGTTATTTTTGTCTGCTATTGTATACGCTATGAAGTCTTCTGAAATACGAAAGAAATACTTGGATTTTTTCGCGGCTCGCGGGCATGTGGTTATTCCGTCATCGTCTTTGGTGCCTGAAGGCGATGCCACGACCTTATTTACGGGGTCTGGAATGCAGCCACTTTTGCCCTATTTATTAGGAAAAGAGCACCCGCAGGGGCGGCGGCTCACTGACTCACAAAAGAGTTTTCGCGCGGAAGATATTGAAGAGGTGGGTGATAATCGCCATACTACGTTTTTTGAAATGTTGGGGAATTGGTCACTCGGTGATTATTTTAAGAAGGAACAGTTGGGGTGGTTTTTTGAATTTTTAACGAAAGAAGTAGGGCTTGATCCAAAAAAACTTTATGTGACCGTTTTTGCGGGAGACGAAACGTATGGCATACCGCGCGATGATGAAGCTGTTGCAATTTGGCAAGAGTTGTTTGCTGCACATGGAATTGAAGCGAAGGCTGTGGAGTTGGGAACTGAAAAAACGGGTGGCGAGGTTGGCATGCAGGGTGGGCGTATTTTTTACTATGGTGCAAAGAAGAACTGGTGGAGCCGGTCTGGTACTCCGGAAAAGATGCCTGCACGTGAGCCTGGTGGCCCGGACAGTGAGGTGTTTTATGAGTTTGATGCAATCGCGCATGATCCAAAATTTGGCGCGCAGTGTCACCCGAACTGTGATTGTGGGCGGTATATGGAGATTGGAAATTCGGTATTTATGGAGTATGTAAAGACGGAAAGCGGAGGTTTTGAAAAATTGGCCCAGCGAAACGTGGATTTTGGTGGTGGGTTGGAGCGTATTACCGCTGCGTCTTTAAATGATCCGGATGTGTTTACCATTGATACCCTAGGTGCTTTGGCGTCTGTTGTTCGATCCCACGCGCCAACTATTTCTATTACATCGGTTCGTATTATTGCTGATCATGTGCGTTCGGCCGTGTTTTTGATTGCCGATGGCGTTGTGCCTTCAAATAAAGATCGTGGGTATTTGCTTCGCCGGTTGATTCGGCGCGCGGTGATGCATGGCTCATATTTAACGAGTCCCGCATTTACTGATTTTGGAACTCTTGCTCGTACGGTCATTTCGGCTTACGCGGATGTATACCCTGAGTTGACTGCCGCATCGGATACTATTTTGGCTACATTCACTAAGGAAGAGCAGGCGTTTTCAAAAACGTATCACGCGGGTATTGTAGAATTTGAAAGAATTATAAAAAACAGTACCACTATATCTGGTGCGCACGCTTTTTTGTTGTCGGCTTCTTATGGGTTTCCTATTGAATTAACCCAAGAACTGGCAGCTCAAAAAAATGTTTCAGTTGATTTTGAGGGTTATACGAAAGAAGTGGAGCATCACCGTGAACTTTCAAAAGCCGGCGCGCAAAAGAAGTTTGGCGGACATGGACTCATTTTGGATACCGGAGAGCTTAAAGCGGCCAACGAAGAGGAGTTAAAAATTGTAACACGGCTTCACACCACTACACATTTGCTTCACCAGGCACTTCGAATGGTGTTGGGTGAGAGTGTACACCAGGCAGGTTCTGATATTACGCCAGAGCGTACTCGATTTGATTTTACGTTTGAGCGTAAATTAACCCCAGAAGAAATTACCAAGGTAGAGGGGATTGTAAATGACGTTGTACAAAAGGATTTGCCAGTGCAGAAGGTGGTGTTGCCGAAGACGGAAGCGGAAAAAACGGGTGCGCTCTATTTCTTTAAGGAAAAATACCCAGACCCCGTGAACGTGTATTTTGTAGGAAATGCTATTGAGAATGCATTCAGTAAAGAGTTTTGTGGTGGGCCACATGTAACGCATACGGGCGAGATTGGGCACATTAAGATTGTAAAAGAAGAAGCGGTTGCGGCTGGTGTGCGGCGGATACGAGCAGTAGTAAACTAGCCAATAGCCAAAGGGGTATAGGGTTTAGTGAAATCATTGTTCAAAAAAACTATTGGCCATTGGCTATACCCTATTGGCTTACTATGTATGGTGTATACTTTTTATATATGAGTAAAAAAGATTTGTACGCGATTTTGGCAGTGGGTGGTATTGTGGGTTTGTTGGCACAGCCAGTATTACAGAATGTGATTGTTTCTATTCTTCACCGTCCGGCTGATTTTTTGATTTCGTTTTTAGTGTGGTTGGTATTTTTTGTGGGTGCTCCGGTGGCCTTGTATGTGTGTTTGTTTTTGAGTCGATATGCTCAGGTTGCATATCAGTTTGGCAAGTTTGCCGCGGTTGGAGTGTTGAATACATTTGTGGATTTAGGAGTTTTTAATTTACTGGCCTTGCCAATTCTTTCCAAGGCGTTGGTGCTTACGCAGTTGCAGTTTGTGTCATTTAAGGCAGTATCATTTGTGGCAGCCAATATTAATAGCTATTTTTGGAACTCTCGGTGGACGTTTTCGAATCCCGCGGGGAATGGAAGCTCTGTTATTGGTTTTTACGTAGTGTCGTTACTTGGCTTTGTGGTGAATTTGCTTATTGCATGGGGAACTAATTTTACGTTGTTGTTTTTGCATGTGTCACCAAGTTTGGCTGCCAATGGAAGTATTTTGTGTGCAGTCGTAGCGTCGATGGTGTTTAATTTTGTTGGATATAAATATTTTGTGTTTGCGAAAAAATAATTTTTTCGCGCGCGCAATGTTATCCACACATTTTTTATTTCTTACGTTTCCAATTTTGTATACTGAGTATAAATGGAGTTGAACATCCATTGAGGAAGTAAAATTCTTTTTTATAAAATTATTTTTACTTCGCTTGGGATCATACGTCGAACTTCCAAGATATATTCATCTTCTATTTTTACGATTATTATGAAAAAGAAAAAGGCAATGAAGAAGACCATGAAGAAGAAGACCACGAAGAAGACTGCGAAGAAGAGAAAGAGATAGTTTTTTCGCCACTTCACCAAAA
>CAZXZC010000032.1:0-6862 GCA_964645125.1 uncultured Candidatus Saccharibacteria bacterium
ATGGAAAGATGTGCGACACCTTGCTGTCGAATATTGATAACAAGGCGCTACACCAATTCATTCACTACCTCCAAACCTCCTATATGGAAACCGACTATATGGGAAACTGGCGCTTGATTGATCAAACAAAACTTCGCGAAGACTTTGAAAAGGATTTGGTCACTCAGAAATTATTGATCAAGTCTTGAGGGTATTTTACCCACCTTTTTTACCCGGGAAGCCACTGCATGGCGACCCGGGTATTTTTATCATTTGAAGATATCCGAAAATCATTCATACTGATTACCATTAACTTAGTATGCAAACAATATTTCATTTACGGGTTCGGGCTGTCATATATCACGAGGGGAAGTTTTTGGCGGTGCGGAGTAAAGGTGCGAATTATGTGTTTTTGCCTGGCGGGCATGTGGAAACAGCAGAAAGTGCACCCAAGGCATTGATACGAGAAATGAAAGAAGAGGCAGGGCGAACATGCGAGGTAAAAGCTTATTTGGGTGCCATAGAAAACTCGTGGATGGAAAAGGAAACTCGCCATTGGGAAATTACTCATTTTTTTGAGGTCATTATTCCGGATATCGCACAAGATTCGAATATTGTTTCCCAAGAACCTCATTTTGATTTTTTGTGGCTTACACCAGAAGAACTAGAGACTGCCCGTGTTTTGCCAGTTCCGCTGCCAGATATGCTTCGTCGATTTGCACAGGGGGATAGAAGTATTTGGTGGGGAAGCACGATGGGGGCATAGAGCTCCCGTTGAACTGCTCCACGAAGCGACGCTATACTAGGCATACAGATACTATGAGTGAGCTTCGTAGGCAAAAGCAGGAATCTTTGTTTTCCCGTCGGCCTATTCTTATGAGTTTGGCGGTTTTTGGCATTGGAGTATCTGTATTTACCTGTGGGGCGGTGTACAAGGCCGCGGATGCTGCTTATCAATAACCTTTGGATTTTGAAATAAAAAAAGGGATGGTAGGTGTATACTACTTATATGACCTATAATATTCACCCGTTATTTGTACATTTTCCGATCGCATTGTTGTTTTTATATTCTGTCATCACCGTTTTGCCGTTGCGGCGATGGATGCCGGCATTTGCCTGGCGGGATGTAGGGGCAGTACTGCTTTTGGTGGGTGTGCTGGGTGCGTTTGCAGCCTTAAACACCGGTGAGCTCGCTGAACATTTGGTACGGCCAAATCGGCAGTTGGTTGAAACTCATTCGCTGTTTGCTAACAGTGCTACTTTTTTGTACGCGTTGCTTTTATTAGGTGAGTTAGCTGCGTTTTTGAATAAAACATTCTTTATGAAGGCTAGATTCGAAGGAGCCCGCAACTTGAGCGCTGTGGCAGAACGTGTTTTATGTGGGCCGGTGGTGTCGCGCATTTTGGCGGTGTTGGGCTTGGCTGCAATTTCCGTAACTGGACTCTTGGGTGGCGTGATGGTGTATGGCACAACTGCCGACCCATTTGCGGCGATACTGCTGAAATTTTTGGGGATTAATTTGTAGATAAGAAATAGGGAATGGCCGAAAGCCAATGGGGTATAGCCAATAGTAAGACAATTAAGAAATTATGAATTGAGTATTGCGAATTATCTAATTCAAGAATTGAGTAAATAAAAAACCCGACGAGTGAATCGTCGGGCTGCCTGTCTATTTGACCCAGTCAGGCTTTTGGGTATAAAGACTATTCTTCTGTGGCTTGCACTTCATCATCTTTAACCTGACTTTGTGCAAACTGTAAGATGGTTCGCAATTTTTTGATCATTGACGCTACAGAAACGAACGGGAAGAAACGGTTGTTCAGTTCATTGTGCAGCACCTCGAGCATCGCATGAATGTTACCAAGTCTTACACAAACTCCCTTCGGGTGCTTTTGCTTATATTCTGCATCCTGCTGCACAACGCGCAGCTTATTTTCGAGAAGGCCTAGCTCTGTTTTTGCTGTGGCCAGCTCTAATTCTGCTGCCTGCAAGCCATCAGCCAAGCACTTACTTTCGCTTTCAGCAATCTTAAGTTCATGCTCGAGTTCAGCACGAGACAAACCGCCTTGTGGGGCATCGTAACTGATTTCGGGACGGATACCATATCCTCCCTTAATCAACTGAAGCAGACTTTTGACTGCTTCGACATTTTTACCCACAATCCTGACTTTATACAGAAACACATCGGACGACGGTGAAATTATTAATTCCGCCTCTGCTTCTGTGTTTGCCGTAGGACACCCTCTGTAAATCCCGCATTCTCTTTTTGGGATTTGCGGAAATGTTTCGCACAAGGTTACCCGATCAATATATTTAATATAATGTCAAGTTTATTGGCGTTAGGGTATAGCAAAGAGCGTGAAAATCTTTAAAAGAGTTGGTGTATAATAAGTACGCCATGAATTCATCTGTTCAGATATCTCTAAAGCATAATAGTGAACGAGAGCAGCGTATACGAGATTTGCTGGAAACAATACTGCGTAAATATGAACTTCAAAAATGGATTTTATGCCCAGGAGTAATTATTGAGGAAGGAGTGCCGCCACATAGCCATCCGGTTGTGACTCTTAATACAAAACGAGATACGGAAGCTACGCTTTTGGCAGTATTTTTACATGAGCAAATTCATTGGATTGAAGAGGGTAAAAGAGATCTTATGGATAAAGCGATTGAGGCATTAAAACTTTTATTCCCTGTTGTACCAGTGGGGAAGCCAGAAGGAGCAGACACTGAAAAGTCTACCTACCGACATCTTATTGTATGCCGACTTGAGTTTTTAGGCCTTTGTGAATTATTAGGTATAGAAAAAGCAACAGAAGTAGTTTTGGGCAATTCTGGGTATACGTGGATTCGACGCACGGTGATAGAACATGGTTCTGTTATTGATCCTATAATTAAGAACTATTTTCCGGATGCTCCGGGAATCTAACTATTTCTATGGAGTGTCCGTTTTGTGAGATTGTAAGCAATAAAAGCGAAGAGATTTTACAAGAAACTAGGCATTCGTTTGTGGTATTAAGTAATCCACGATTGGTTCTTGGGCATATGCTTGTTATTCCAAAACGACATGTGGAGCGGCTTAGTGATTTACCAAAAGAAGAACAAACCGACTTATTTGATGAGGTTATACGAGTACAGAATGTAATTTTGGAAAAAATAGCTACTGGGTGCGACATGAGCCAACACTACCGGCCATTTATTGGGCAGAATAGGCTGAAAGTAAATCACTTGCATATTCATCTACGCCCACGAGAATTGAATGATGAGTTGTATGAAAAAGTGCAGAAATATGAGGCTGAATTATTTACGCAACTTGAAGCAGGGGAAACGGAAGACTATCGAAAGCTTTTGAAATAGCATAGCAATCTTATTTGACTTGTTTGTCAATTTTCTATACCCTGCGAGGCAGTCGCTTTTCTTTTACACATTCATTCACCATATAGCGCACAAGTAGAAAGGAGCTGAGCTATGAAACATCCTGATTCATATGTTGGAGTGACGGGGTTTATGCGCCCAGGAGAAATTACAGCAACACTGACTGTTTGGCCCGAAACAACAGAGCGTAAGCTGATGGTAGGAATCTTGGTAAGTTCAAAAACTTTGATGGGAGTCCAAAATAAGTGGCCGGGTCGGTACCCTCACGTTAATGTTGTTTCAAAACTTCTTGTTGATGATCCGCGTGTTTTGAACTTGGTTCATTACAACACAGACCATCCTGACCGATTGGGGGCTGATCTGAAAACAATGCATGAGTCATTTGGCCCACATCTACACGGGTTTCAGCTTAACATGGTGTGGCCGGAGCCTTCAGCACTGCTCGACTATAGAATGGCTGGGCATACGGATTCTTTCATTGTCCTACAGATTGGGGCTAGAGCACTTAGGGAATTCGATGGTTCCAATACCCTGCATCTGGCAAATCAACTGGCTTATAAAATCGGACGCTATGAAGAATGTGCGGACGCAATTCTCATCGACCCCAGCGGAGGATTAGGTTTGCCATTTGATCCGGTTAAGGCAATGCTTTACCTTCGGGCTATTACTGACAAAGGTATTGCTATTGGCATGGGTGTAGCCGGTGGGTTAGGGCCCAATCGCATGGACTTGGATCCTTTGGGTGAATTGTTTGAAGTGTTTCCACGCTTAAACATTGATGCTGAAGGGAAATTACGGACACCGCATCCAGAAGATGCACTGAATGTTGCTGCGGTACTTATGTATGTCGGCGGAATCTTTACGATGGTGACCTAAATTGGCTCATAAAGCCTATTAAGCAAAAACGCATTTTATATACCACATGTAAAATGCGTTTTTATTTTTGCATCTAGACTCTTTTACAGCAACGTTTTATAATCCATGTCTACACTTTTTTCTTACTCCTATGAAGATCACCGATGTACGAGCGCGCGAGATTTTAGATTCACGAGGTAATCCGACGATTGAAGCGGATGTGATACTCGAAGACGGTACGGTTGGCCGAGCGGCGGTGCCTTCGGGGGCTTCGACCGGGTCGTTTGAGGCATGGGAATTGCGTGACGGCGACAAACAGCGGTTTAACGGCAAAGGAGTGCTGCACGCGGTTGCTTTTGTAAATGGCGAGATCAAGCACGCAGTGGTTGGCCGCGACGCAGGCGACCAGCGGGGATTAGACGAAGCACTTATTGCGCTTGATGGTATGGGGAATAAAAAACGATTAGGGGCAAATGCGATCCTTTCGGTGTCGTTGGCTGCGGCACGAGCTTTCGCAACTTCACAAAAGATGCCCTTGTACGCATACTTCCAGTCACTTTCGCGCGTGAAGCGACCATTTTTGTTGCCTTTACCGCTCTGCAACATTATCAATGGTGGCAAACACGCAGATGGGTCTACGGATATTCAGGAGTTTATGGTGGCTCCGGTTGGTTTCTCTAGTTTTCGCGAAGGGCTACGCGGCCTGACAGAGGTGTTACATCCCCTTAAAAAAGTACTAGAGGCAGCCGGGTTGGGCACGACGGTTGGGGACGAAGGGGGGTTTGCTCCTCATGTACGCGGCGGGAATGCAGAGGCGCTTGAGCTTATCTCCCAAGCTATTGCAAAAGCAGGGTATACACTAGGCAAAGACTTTGTGTTTGCGCTGGATGTGGCATCAAGCGAACTATTCAAAGATAACGCCTACCACTTGGCACGCGAAGGAAAATCATTTACTTCCCAAGAACTGATCGACTTCTATGCTCAATTACAAACAAAATATCCGATTGCTTCCATTGAAGACGGCTTGGCAGAAAGTGACTGGAGTGGATGGGCTCAGATCACCGAAAAACTTGGAAGTACTACCCAATTAGTGGGCGATGACTTACTCGTTACGAACACACAATTTTTGAAGCGGGGCATCGCGGAAAAATCAGCCAATGCCATTCTTATCAAGGTAAACCAAATTGGCACACTCACCGAAAGCATCGACGCGGTTGATATGGCACATGAGGCGGGATGGAATGCGATTATTTCCCACCGCAGCGGCGAAACAGAGGACACCACCATCGCGCACCTGGCGGTGGGACTGGGCACGGGGCAGATCAAAACGGGCTCGGTGTCTCGGAGTGAGCGGGTGGCCAAGTACAATGAGTTGTTACGTATTGAAGAGGAGTTGGGAGGCGCGGCAACCTTTAAAAATCCATTCGCGAAATAACCCTTATTTATTATTTCTATGGCATACCTCGTTTTGCTTCGGCATGGAAAATCGGAATGGAACCATTTGGGTTTGTGGACGGGCACGTCGGATGTGATGTTGGCGCCTGAAGGCATAGAAGAGGCGAAAGCGGCAGGTGCGGCACTGGCGGATATTGTAATTCATAGGGCTCATACTTCGCTGTTACAACGCGCCAAAGACACGCTGTCGCACGCAATGCCTTTTTTACAACACCCCTTGAACGATATTACCCATCATGCGGCGTTGAATGAGCGTAATTATGGTGATTATACAGGAAAGAATAAATGGGAAGTGAAAGAGATGGTGGGAGAGGAGCAGTTTAATAACATCCGGCGGGGGTGGAATGTGCCGGTGCCAAACGGGGAAACCTTACAGGACGTGCATGGGCGGGTGGTTGCGTATTATAACGAGTCAATCGCACCGGATTTAGCGGCGGGGAAAAATGTGATTATTGTGGCGCATGGCAACAGCTTGCGCGCCCTAGTAAAACACTTGGAAGCTATTGGCGATGAGGAGATCGCAAACGTAGAAATTGGCACGGGCGAGCTTCATGTGTATGAGCTTGATGAGGCGCTTATGGTTAAAACCAAGCACGTGCGGTCGGTGAATGAGAATAAAGGGAAGGTGTAAAAAATGAGTATTGAGTAGACGGTATTTAGTATGAAGGAAATACAAAGAGCTAACAGAGCATAGCGAATGGTTCGACAGAGCTCACCGCAAGTAGCCAATAGTTTAAATATAAGAATAAAGAAGTAATAATTGAGGTTTTAATGCATTCCGCAAAAAATCTTTACCCATGCATTGTCATTCCGGCCACCGAGCCGGAATCCATGTCTAAATAAAAATCCTGGATCCTCGGGTCAAGCCCGAGGATGACAAAAGGAAAGCGTAAAAAGTAAAAGAGAAGCATGGCAAGTGCTTCTCTTTGTGATTTGGTTTTCGATGACTGGTCATCAACACCACTCTTCATTTGTATCAAGCTTGCCACTCAAGATACCGATGCCAAGTAATGATATCACTACTCCGATCACCAGTAGCCAACCGAGCATTATCCAGTCGTTATAGCCATTGTGAACTGCTTGCGATACAGCAGCACTGCATACTGGCGCACCTCCAAAGGTGAAAAAGAAACCTACTAATTTGTTCATAAAAAAATCCTTTCTTTGGCCGCTAAATTTAGTTTTGAGGAGCGTTTTT
>CAZXZC010000032.1:6872-7669 GCA_964645125.1 uncultured Candidatus Saccharibacteria bacterium
ATATTATATCATAAAATATGATATTTTGTCAACTTTTATATATAAGGGCAGGTCGATTGCTATGATACAGTCATGATCACTACCATTGCAGAGTTTTATGAGGGTGCAGGGGAATATGTGGGATCGTTTAACACATTTGCGCAAAAACATGGGCTGGTTGGGCGGGTTCAGGCTGATCATTTATGCTACAAATGCGACAGTTCAGACGTGTTTGAGGCGATGCGAGCAATGTTTGAAGGGAGTAGTGAGTATATGTACCAATCTATTATTTCCAAACGTCGCATTGCGGTAATCCGCCTTAAAACCCCAATTCAAACGATTCTTGGTGACATCTTTTTTATAGAGCTATCTGACCAAAAACCCGATGGGTCACAAACAAATCGGTATGACCATATTGAGGCGTACCCAGTGGGGTGGACGTATGATGAAATGGTTGCGGAACTCGCGAAAACTGAAGCGGTGGAAAAAGTAGACCGGCCACATCATAGCACCCATGACATTGATGTTGGAAATCGGTTTTTATTCCGGTGTACCCATGGGAAACTTATCGAAAAGATAAAGACAGAGGAGATGAAATAATTAGCTTAGAGTATACAGCGAATAGCTTATAGAAAAAGCATTTCAACACATTAACAAATACATGGACCCCTGTCTGCCGACAGGCAGGCTCGGATCAAGTCCGAGGATGACAGTCAAAAAACATATTAGCAAGATAGGGTTTAGGGAACACAAATCATGCACCACACCACAAAAGAAAAATAATTCAAAGATGACAATTTGTAGTGGGTGTGCTTTGG
>CAZXZC010000033.1:0-6689 GCA_964645125.1 uncultured Candidatus Saccharibacteria bacterium
CTTGCGAAATTGGGGCTAACGTCCGAGAAAAAGATACGAATTGGCGGGGCGAATGTTTCTCCGTTTGAGTTCTTGTGCACGTTTTTGCCCGAGGTACCTGTGTTTACAGGAAATCCTGATTTTAAAAAGGCGGTGTTTCTGGCGGTGGTTGAGGTGACTGGTAAAAAAAATGGAGCGGCTACCCGCGTGCGATTGGCTACAGTGTTTCCGAACCAAAAGGCAATTGATGGTTTGAAATTGGGGGGTAATTTTATTACCTACCCGACTGCTCTTGCTGCCTACTTGTTTGTAAAAGAAATTCCGCACGTGATGCGACGCGGCGTGTATGCGCCAGAGCTTTTGGACGCGCACGCTCGAGGGCGAGTTCTGGCGGAGCTTTCAAAAAAAGGAATTTTTTCCTCGTACTAATTTTTTGGTTATCCCCATGCGGAAAATCCTTGAATTTCTTTTTTCTTTTCCGCTATAATCTTTTTTATGCAATATGACTTCGCCGTAGTCGGCGCAAATGGAATTCAAGGGAAGATTGTTTCGCGTGATTTGCTTGAGAGCGGGTATTCGGTTTTGTTGTGCGCCAATGACGATTACGGCATGGGGAGATTACTGGATTATCCAAAGTCTGACCTTGCCCTTATTGATTTGCGTAAAATGGACCGGGTAAAGCGAGTCTTAAAAAAATCCGGCGCGAGCGTGGTGGTGAACTGCTCGGTGGATGATTTTAACTTGGGGGTAACGCAGACATGTTTGGATTTAGGCATTAATTATGTTGACTTAGGATCAGAAGAGCCGATGTATTACGAGCAGATGAAGCTGTCGGAACAGTTTGCGGCTAAAAATATTATTGGTATTACGGGTATTGGTTCAACACCTGGTATTAACAATATTTTCTTGCGGTACATGCGCAACCGTTTTGATACGATTCATACGGTTCATTTGGGATTTGCGTGGGATTCAAATATGCCGGTGTTTGTGACGCCATTTTCAATGGATGCGATTGCGTATGAGTTTACGGAACCCGCCAAGTTGCTTGAGAACGGGGAGTTTGTGCATAAGATGCCAGAGGAGGCGAATGTGTCGTATTACTACAAAACCATCGGCAAGCAGCGCACCTGCTATACCAAGCATATTGAGCACCATTCGTTTTATGAGTATTTGAAAGATGTGGGTATAAAGAATGTGGCGGTGTTTTCGAGTTTCCCGCCCCACTCGTATAGCGCTATTAAAAAATTGATTGAGCTTGGGTTTGTGAGTAAGGAGCCTATTGAAGTTGATGGCAAGTCGATTCGGCCGCTTGATTTCACTATCGAAGTATTGCGACGCATTCCAGTGCCTGAAGGATATGCGGAGAAGGAAAATGTATGGATAAAGGTGTTTGGCACGAAGGATGGTGCTGAAAAGATGGAAGAAATGGACGCGGTAGCCGGTACTATCCCAGGATGGGAAGATGCGACATGCAATATAGATACTGGGTTTCCGGCGTCTATTTTGGGCCAGATGATAAAACAAGGGCAGATTGAGGCGAAGGGTATGTTTTCTCCGGAAGATGTGGTACCGCCAGAGCCATTTTTTGTGGAATTAGGGAAGAAAAAGATTACGGTATACGATAACGGGAAGAAAATAAATTAGTTTGCGTGTTTTGCGCGATTTTATAAACAGCGCTCAAGGGCGCTTGCCCAGGCTTTACTGTTCATAAAATCGCACAAAACACTTTTTAATATATTCAACAAGAACTAATTTATTTAAGGAGAGAAGGGGGTAGGGGAAGAGTAAATCCAAATTTAGTGGAAGTGGGGAATGGGTTGTGTTTTATTTGTGTTGATAACTTTGTGATTTGGAATAGTTTTTGAATTCTGGCAATACGTATATTCTTTATTTTACAAGCCTTTTGGGGCTTTTTTATTTTTGTCTTTGCTGTGGTTGACCCGTATGGTGTGGTGGCATATGATGAATGAGAAGTGGGGAAGTGTGGATAAATATGGGGAAAAGGGTCGATTCTGGGGACAACTACTACATATACATACATGTTGCTGGGTGAATTTGAACATACATTAGATACCAAGGGGCGCATTGCGATACCGGCAAAGTTTCGCGATGAGCTGAAAAGCGGTGCTATTTTAACCCGCGGTCTTGATGACTGTTTATTTTTGTTTGCCCAGAAAGAGTGGGACGCGCTGGCGCAAAAGTTGATTGCGCTTCCTTTGGCTCAAGCTGATTCACGAGCGTTTGTGCGTTTGATGTTAGCGGGGGCATGTGATGTAGAGGTCGATTCCCAGGGGCGGGTGCTGGTACCAGATTATTTGCGTGCGTATGCGGGGCTTTCGAAACAGGCGGTAGTGGCGGGGCTGTACAACCGTATTGAAATTTGGGACAGCGCGCGGTGGGCTGACTACAAAAAGAAAACGGAAAGTCAGTCTGAGGTTATTGCCGAGCGATTGGGAGAGCTTGGTATTTAACGCATAGAGTGCACCGACGGTGTGCGGAATGTGCATAGACCACATATTCTGCCCCGGTCGGTGCATTGTATGAGGAAGTCGTAATTGTTTTACTCTTTCTTCTTAACACAATGCACATTCCTGTTCTTTTGCATGAAGTACTTGAATATTTAGATATTTCGTCGGGTGACTTTATTATCGACGGTACGGTAAATGGTGGTGGGCATTTTGCGCATATTGTGCAGCGTGTTGGACCGCGGGGCAGAGCGCTTGGCGTTGATTTGGATAATCATATTTTGACGTCAACAGCGGCTGCGTTTGCCGCCGATGCGCGCGCTGTGTTTGCTCATGGCAGTTATGCCAATTTACCCACAGTGCTTGCGCAGAAACATTTACCGAAGGCGCAAGGGTTGCTTTTGGATTTGGGATTTTCATCGTTGCAGTTGGCTGGATCTGGCCGGGGCTTTAGCTTTGAAGCTGATGAGCCGCTTGCGATGACCTACGACCGCGAAGCACTTCCACTCTCAACGCTTTTGTCGAAATTACGTCCGTCGGAATTGGCAGATATTATTTTCCAATATTCGGGTGAGCGTTACAGTCGGGCGATTGCTGCTGCAATTAGCGAGACTGCACGTGTTACGCCGATTACCACCTCACGTCAGTTGGCGCGAATTGTGGCTTCTGCGGTTCCTAGGGATTACGAACATGGTCGTATAGATCCGGCCACTCGTACGTTTCAGGCATTGCGCATGTACGCGAATGGTGAATTGGAGTCATTGACGAATGTGTTGGCCCGTTTGCCTGAGATTGTAGAGCGAGGAGGGCGAGTGGTTATTATAAGCTTCCATTCTTTGGAAGATCGTCTTGTGAAGCAATCTTTTGCGGAGTATAGCAGGCAGGGTTCGACCATTTTGACGCCGCATCCGGTTGAGGGAAGTTTAGCGGAAATTGCCGCTAATCCTCGATCTCGCAGCGCGAAGCTTCGTGCATTATCATTTTGAGTTCATTCTTTCCTATGGTTTTTATTACACTTCAAGAAAAAACAAAAAAGATTTTTTTTATCATTGTTGGATTGTGTGTCTGTGTATTTGTGGTGCAAGCACTTTTTTTGGTAGCGATGTATACTAAGAGTGTGAATATTCGACATGAAATTTCGCAACTCCGGGATCGCACTTTGGTTTTGCAGTCTAACAACGCGAAAATAAAAGACGCGTTGTTCGCGCAATTTTCAAGAGACTCAGTTACGACGTTCGCCGATAGTCGGGGACTTGTAAAAGAGGAGCATCCTGTGTATTTGCGCACTGCATCGCAATGGGTACTCGCCTCTTATTAATAGGATCATGCTTTTTTGCGGCATACGCTTTTTTGGTATTTCACTTGTATGACGTACAAGTGAGGCGTGGTGCCAGTTATTCGGCGCGAGCAAGTTCGCAGCTCGCGGCTTCGGGCGTGCTTGCTGCGCCTCGGGGTAGTATTTTTTTTACTGATAAAAATGGGAGTCGGGTGCCAGCGGCGTTAAACAAAGACTATCCAGTGGTGTATGCGGTTCCTAAGGCATTGGAGGATACAGCCGAGGCCTCAGCTCAATTGGCGAGTATTTTAAATCTTGATGCTGCGACGCTTCTTAAGAAGTTTGCTACAAAGGATTCGTATGAGTTGGTTGCTAAAAAGGTTGAGGATGATAAGGCATCGCAGGTACAAAATGCACATATTCCTGGCGTGTATGTTGATGTGGCGTCTTCTCGATTTTATCCATTGGCAACGGTAGCGGCGCAGGTGCTTGGCTTTGTTGGACTTTCTGCTGATACAATCGCGGATACTGGCAAATATGGTATTGAGGAGTTTTATGACGAGTCGCTTTCAGGAACTGCAGGTAGTAGTGAGCCAGGCTCGCTTGCGTCGCCTTTGCCTGGTGATGACATAACCTTAACCATTGACCCAAATATTCAGATTGAGGCAGAGCGTATTTTGAATGCGGTCGCGACTCAGTACAAGGCAGAAGCTGGTACGGTAATCGTGCAAGATCCTGCTACCGGAAAAATTTTGGCGATGGGTAGCACGCCGTCGTTTGACCCAAATGAGTACGGTAAATCGTCTTTGTCGGCGCTTTCTAATCCTGCGGTGCAGCAGTTATATGAGCCTGGTTCAGTGTTTAAGGTGTTGACGATGGCGGCGGGTATTGATTCTGGCGCGATTACTCCAAACACTACGTTTATGGATACAGGTGTTTTGAAATTAAATGGCCGCACGATTCGTAACTGGGACAAACAGGCGCATGGTTTGGTAACGATGACAAATGTGATTGAGCAGTCCTTAAATACTGGTGCCGCATTTGCACAGCGCAAGACTGGCGATGAACCGTTTAAAAAATATGTGACCAAGTTTGGTTTTGGCCAAAAACTTGGTGTTGATTTGCCTGGTGAAGTAAAGGGCGATTTGCGCCAGTTGTTTGCTAAAGATGCGCCATCGGTTGCGTTTGCGACAGCTTCCTTTGGTCAAGGCGTGGCGGTGACTCCTTTGCAGATGATTAATTCATTTTCCGCGTTAGCAAACGGAGGAATGCTTATGCGGCCATATGTGAATATTCGAATGGGAGAAAAAGAATTAGGGCGCGTCATTTCACCTTCTACCGCTTCGCAAGTGGCTACGATGATGGTTTCGGCAGTTGATAAGGCAAAAGTTGCCCATATTAATGGGTATAGCTTAGCGGGGAAAACAGGTACTGCGTTTATTCCTGATTTTGTACATGGGGGGTATAGCGATGATGTGATAAATACCTATATTGGGTTTGGCCCTACGAAAAATCCTCGATTTACTATTTTGTTTAAATTAGTGCGTCCCGCAGGCGCGCCTTTGGCTGGGCAAACGGTGGTGCCGGCATTTCGTGAACTGGCGCAGTTTTTGATAAATTACTATAATATTCCCCCAGATAGGATATCGCAGTAATTTTGCCGTTCATGTACTCTTCTTTCTACACTTTTTTTCAAGACACACTTTTTTGGCTTGCACGTCAAACACTCGCCCGATTTACGCCTACGATTATTGGTGTGACTGGCAGCGTGGGAAAAACTTCCACCAAGCATGCCATTATGACGGTTTTAACCGGATTTCGTACTACTCGAGCAGCGAAGGCAAATTTAAATACTGAACTTGGCCTTTGTTTAACGATTCTTGGCGATTGGGAAATGCAAGAGCTTGAGTTGGTGACTCGTAAATATGAGGCGGGCACTCGGCGTTTTGCGAAGGCATTGTTTTGGGCTAAGGTGATTATTTTGTCCGTGTTTCGATTGGTGTTTTTGCCACGCACGCAGTACCCGGAGGTATTGGTGCTTGAGTACGGCGCTGATCGGCCTGGGGATATTAAAAAGTTATTGCGTGTTGCTCGGCCTGATGTTGCGGTGATTTCGGCGGTAGGAACAATACCGGTGCACGTGGAGTTTTACGCAAGTTGTGATGAATTGGCGCGCGAGAAGGCAAAACTCATTGAAGCGGTAGCCGCCTCAGGACACGCGATTTTGAACGCGGATGACGAAGTGGTAATGGGGCTTCGCGATCGTACCCGTGCGCGGCTTTCCACGTTTGGGTTTAGCGAGGGCGCGACGGTGCGGATTACGAATTTTGAGCACAAGATTATTGACGATGTGCCGGTGGGAATTAGTTTTAAGTTGGAGCAAAAGAGTCATTTTGTGCCGGTGCGGATGCAGAATGTGTATGGCATGACACATGCGTATGCAGCAGCTGCTGCTGCGGCGGTGGGCGTGGCTATGGGAATGCATTTGGTATCGGTATCAGAGCAATTGGCGCAGTATGTGCCAGTTGAGGGACGGATGAATTTAGTTCCAGGCATAAAAGAATGTTTGATTTTAGATGACGCGTATAACGCAAGCCCTTTATCGATGGGAATTGCGCTTCAGACGCTTGCGAGTTTGCCTGCTACGCGCAAGGTTGCGGTACTTGGGGATATGCTTGAGTTGGGGAAGTATTCTATTGAGGCTCACACGATTATTGGTACCCAGGTTGCCAAAGTTGCGGATGAGTTGGTAACGGTGGGGTTGCGGGGAAAGTTAATTGCCGAAGCGGCAGCAAAAGCTCGAATGCCAAAAAAGAATATTCATACGTTTGATACTGCAGCAGAGGCCAGTGTGTTTGTGACGGAGTTTTTACAACGCGATGATTTGGTGCTGGTGAAAGGTTCGCATGGTACGCGCTTGTTTGAATTGGTGGAGCAGATTCGGAGTTTGGAAGACGTAGAAGCAAGGG
>CAZXZC010000034.1:0-6137 GCA_964645125.1 uncultured Candidatus Saccharibacteria bacterium
GCCGCTAATGGTACTGATTTGGTGCCTGGAGATAATTATCGTGTTCGCGTGCGGGGCACGGGTGGATCGACTGTGGGGTATTCCGCGCCATTTTCTTTGCGCCGCAGCAGCGACATTCCTTCGATCGCAAGCGATCAGTTACAAGTAGTGTTGCCGATAGCTAACCAGTCATTCGCCTTAACTACTGGTTCACAAACGAATCCGTTTGTTGATATTGCATGGACTCCTGCACGAGCTGGAGTTTTGAAAGTAGAGTTGGTGCGTGAAGGAACGGGACAATCATATACGATTGGTGATTCGAGTTTGGGGAGCATGCCGCAAGTATTTTATGGGTACTATCCGTTTCGCATTCAGCTTGATACGGTGCCCGTGGGTACCTACAAGGTCCGTGTAACGGATACGATTGGGCGTACCGCGCTTAGTGGAGCATTTTCTTTGACGAGCACAGCTCCTTCTGCGATATTCTCATTCGACCAGCCGATTGTTTCTAAAACACTTCGGGTGGGTGACTACCCTAACTTCCGGGATTTTTACTTTAAGGTTCCCGCAACTTCAATTTCGGTCACCGATAGTATTATTGACTGGAAGGTGGTCGAGGTTGATGGTAAGGATCCGGTTGCAAACAATACCATTCCGGTGGTGTACCCGAATTTTGATTATGTAGCCAATCAGTGGAAGGGGTATTTGAGAGTTTCCGCGGTTTCGACTGCTACCCCAGGCAGTTATCGACTCCAAGTTGTTGCTCGTGTTCAAAATGGAACTGGGGGTATTCGGTTGGTGCCGAGTGAGGTTATTGATTTTACGGTAACCAGTGGCGCGACTTCGGCTGTTTCTGTGCAGAATCAAAATTTGGCCAGCGTTTTGGATGCGGCAAAATTACTTTTGCAGCAGCTGTTAGGCAAGCTTTAGAGAGGGTTTAGGGTATGGCCAATAGCCATTAGGCTAGGATATAAAATACCCCCGCATATGCGGGGGTATTTTATATCTGTATAATGAATGTATATGGTTATTTATGTAGCAGGTGATCATCGTGGGTTTGCCCTGAAAAATCAGATTAAAGACTTTCTCCATGAACAGGGATATGAAGTATACGACGCGGGAAATGCACAATTGGTTGACGGGGATGATTACCCTGATTTTGCCTACGCTGCGGCTTCTAAGGTATCGAGTGCTCCGGATATGACGCGTGCTATTTTGGTGTGTGGTTCTGGAGTGGGGATGAATATTGTGGCAAATAAATTAAAAAATGTACGTGCAAGTGTTTGTATTTCGGGTGATCATGTTATTGCAGCACGCAAACATGACGCAATGAATGTGTTGTGTATTGCCAGTGATTATACTGACCCCTCGGTGGTACTTGGCATGGTGCAGGCTTTTTTGGCAACGCAGTTTGATCATGGTGATGCGCACACCCGCCGGATTCGAAAAATATTTTCACTTGAAGAAAACGGAACACTTTCTTGAAACCTATGCATACTGTTATTCCAGCTATCAATTGTCATGTGGGTGATGATGAATGCGTGCGAGAGCAATTGGCGACGTGTACGACTCTTGATGCTTCGTGGGTGCATCTTGATGTATGTGATGGGGTGTTTACATATAACAAGACATGGAGTAATGCTCGTGCGTGGAAGGAGTTGACGCGTACGGTGGGTATTCAGCTAGAGGTACACTTGATGGTTGCGCATCCGGAAGAAGTGATAGAGTCATGGCTACAGGCGGGTGCGAAACGTGTTGTTGTGCATGCGGAAACTTTGCTTGCTAGCGCTAATACTGCGCGTATGGTAGATGGCGAATCGGTGATAAATTTTATCTCTGAGCTGTGCGATGCTTATGAAGTGCAGTGCGTGCTTTCGAGTAATCCGGAAACACCCCTCTCATTTTTTTCTTCCATCGCTGCGCGATTTTCTGCTTTTCAGGTGCTTGCCGTTATTCCTGGCCACGCAGGGCAGCTGTTTTTACCTTTTGTAATTGAGAAAATCGCAATGCTTTCGAATATGTATCCAAAGGCATTTTTGGAGGTCGATGGGGGAATTACGGACGTTACCGCTTCTCTTGTGTTGGCGGCCGGCGCTACTGCGTTGGTGTCTGCTTCTTTTGTCTTGGGTGCTTCCGATCCCGCACGGGCGTATCAGCTTCTTGTCCAGGCAAAACCGCATGTATCGGCTGTGAATAAACGGGGTCGTGGCGCATCTTCCGCCGCGCGTGTTTCCTCGGTATCATTAAAGAAATAGCCGAAAGTGTGTTTGTGATTTTTAGGGGGCTTTCGCGACAAGTTATGTCTTTTTGTTTTTTTCTTGTTTTGCGATTTACGTTTCACAATACACGATTTGCGTTTTCTTATTATGGATCCGTTGTATGACGACAAATTAGCGTTTCTTGAAAGTATGGCAAATCGCATGCGCCAAGATGTGATTGAGATGCTTGTTGCGGCTGGTTCGGGGCACACTGCCGGGCCGCTTGGCATGGCTGATATTTTTACTGCGCTCTATTTTCATGTTCTTCGACACAATCCCAAAAAGCCGTCATGGGAACATCGAGATAGACTCGTGCTTTCGAACGGCCACATTTGCCCTATTTTGTATGTTGCGTTAGCGCGTGCCGAATATTTCCCAATTGAGGAATTGAAAACGTTGCGTCGCATTGATTCTCGCTTGCAGGGCCATCCGCATCGTGGAGTATTGCCAGGAGTGGAAACCACATCGGGTCCGTTGGGCTCGGGGTTGTCCCAGGCAGCCGGGATGGCATTGGCTGCTCGGCTTGATAATGGGACGCATCGCATTTACGTATTGATGTCTGATGGAGAGCAACAGGAGGGGAATGTGTGGGAGGCAGCGATGTTTTGCGCCCGACACAAACTTTCAAATATTACGGCTTTTATGGATCGCAACAACATTCAGATTGACGGCAATACTGAAGATGTGATGCCCTTGGAACCGTTGGTTTCAAAGTATCAGGATTTCGGATGGCATGTGATTGAAATTGATGGTCATAACATGGAGCATATTGTGTCAGCCGCGGCCGAGGCACAGGCGATTCATGACAGACCAACCCTTATTGTGGCGCATACTACACCAGGCAAAGGTGTTGGTTTTATGGAAAATGATTATACGTGGCATGGCAAACCACCTAAGCCCGATGAGGCACGCAAGGCGTTAAAGATTTTACGCGACGACGCAGTACTTTCTCATATGCCGCCTCCGTCACTTCGCCCGCATCGATACCATTCCCATGCTTAACGATACACTTCATTTGAATAAAAAGGTGTTTGAGACCGATGTACTTTCTGTTCCAACACGCGATGGTTTTGGGGAAGGATTGCTTGAGGCTGGACGCAAAAACCAACAGGTGGTGGCTTTGTGCGCGGATCTTACGGAGTCTACGCGAGTGGAAGCATTTGCAAAAGAGTTCCCTAGTCGTTTTTTTGAGGTGGGTGTGGCGGAGCAAAATATGGCAGCGGTTGCGTCGGGGCTGGCAGTTTCGGGGAAGGTTCCTTTTATTGCTTCGTACGCGACATTCTCGCCGGGCAGAAACTGGGAGCAGATCCGCACGACTATTTCATATAATAATGCGAATGTAAAAATTGCGGGGCACCATGCCGGCATTTCGGTGGGGCCCGATGGGGCAACGCACCAGGCCGTTGAAGATATTGCGACCATGAGAGTTATGGCGAATATGATGGTTGTGGTTCCGGTTGACGTGCACCAAGCACGACTTGCAACACTTGCTGCTGCATCACTGTGGGGGCCAGTATACGTGCGGTTTTCTCGAGAAAAATCTCCTGTTATAACGACTGCGAAAACCCCGTTTACGCCTGGGCACGCGCAAGTACTGTGGGAGACTTCTAATCCGAAGGTGCTTTTAGTGGGGTGTGGACCGCTGTTGTACAATGTGCTGTTGGCGGCAAAACAACTCCAGAAACAAAAAATAGGATCGGTGGTTTTAAATATGCACACCATAAAACCACTCGATGAAAAAGCATTAATTTCTTATGTGAAAAAAACGGGATGTGTGGTGACTGTTGAGGAACACCAAGTTGCAGGGGGGTTAGGTGGGGCTGTGGCAGAATGCTTGGCTCGTACGCGGCCAACCCCGCAGGAGTTTATTGGAATGCAAGGGGTATACGGCGAGTCAGGTGCGCCAGCTGATTTGATTAAAAAATATAAAATGGATGTGCCAGATATTGTTGCGGCGGCTCAACGCGCAATGAAGCGAGTATAAAAATCTTCTTTATGGTGCAGTGGGTTGTTTTTATTTATTTTTCTTCTGTTTCGCACAAGATATTGTGCGCGAATATGAGTGCTTCTAAAGAGAGCATCATGTCTTTTTGCTGGCTTTCGGTGATGTGCGTTTTGCAGGAGCGTAGGCTGTTTATGTGTTTTTGAAAGTTTGGGTAGGCTTCATTGAAAAATTTTTGAATGCCTTCGCGGTCGTGTGTTTTCCACCAGTCATCACGCATGGCCAGGGGCAGCGCGAAGGGGGTGATGTTCGTTTCAAAACCCGTTATAACGAATGGGTTGTTTGGTGTGGTATACATGGGGTTTTAGGAGGTATGTTTGGTGGGAATACTGGTAAATCCATTTTTGGTGATTACCAGATGGTCGAGTAGAGTGACGCCAAGTAGTTCGCCAGCTGCGGCTAATTGCAAGGTTATACGCTCGTCTTCTTCGCTGGGCCTTACGTTTCCTGAGGGGTGATTGTGGGCAAGTATGACCGCTATTGCGCCGTGTTCGAGTGCTGCAGCATAGACTTCACGTGGACTTACGACGTTGGCGGTGGCGCTGCCTATTGAGATGATTTCGTCACGAACGAGTTGGTAGCGGCTATTTACGTAGAGTCCGCGCAAATGTTCTTTGGAGAGTGCGCGCATGTCGTGAAGGTATTCAAACACTTGCTCTGGGGTTCGCAAAAATATTTGTTTTGTTGATTCGGGGGTATGGAATCGAATTCCGAGTTCAAAGCACGCTACAATTTGGCATGCTTTTACCAGAGGAACATCCAAGAGTTCTGCGATTTTTTTGGGATTTTTTTCGTATGCAATTGTTTTTTCACCATATTCTTTGATGAGGCGGTTTGCCATAGAAAGCACCTCTTCTTTTTTTGTCCCAACCCCTAGCACTACCGCTAACAGTTCTGCTGCTGATAGCGCGGAGGCGCCGTAGGCAATGAGTTTTTCGCGTGGTTTCTGTTCTTTGGGTAGATCGCGGACGGCGATATCGTATTTTTTTGTTGTCGGAGATTCTGATATTACAAATGAATTTTGGGTTTGTATGTACAGTAGTGGTTTTGTGTTGTGTGTAGGTGTCATGTGAGTAAGTGGTGTATATGGGTGGGCACCTGTAATTCTATAAAAGACAACATTAAGAAAAGATAAAGTGCATGGCTGCTTCGCTATGCACTTCCTTTTAGAATCACCACCCTTGGTGGTTTATTGATATTGTGGTTGTCTTGCCGTTGCATGTTTCGGGACTCCAAAGGCCCATTTGGTTTTCCCGTGCCACTTTTTCTAATTCTTTGAATTCTTTTTGGTATTGATAGGGGATTTGGTAGGTGTATTCGTGTGCGTAGCCTTGCGCAATGAGTGTTTTGTTTATAAATGTTCCGTCAGCGAGAAATACGTAGCGCAGCAGTCGACCGTATTTATCGGTATCATCTTGTGTTTCATCTCCTTTGAGTTGTACTTGCCGGTTTGTAAGAAGACTTTTTGTGTATTCAGAGGCTTCTTTCCCAAAACACTCCACTGGCTTTCGGGGATCGACGGTTTCGGGGGTGTTGATGCCAAGAAGTCGCACTGTTTTTATTTGGTTGTCTATGCGAACTTTTATGGTATCGCCGTCGACAACTTCCGCTACTTCGAAGAATTGTTTATTTGGTGATTGTGTTGCGGTATCGAGCGAGGCGGTTTGGGCGTTGTGCGGTGTCTCTGGTGTTGATTGTTTCCCCGGTGCTTTGATGTAGCCTCGTTCTATGGCAATTCCAATACAGATGATGAGTATTGCGGTAAATATTCGGATTCTTTTTTTCATGCTCTTATACATCTACTATAGCTTTTTTAGAAAATATTTATACTAATCTTGACAATTCAGCCGTACTATTAATAGTATTAGCCTAATGAATATATTTAGCGTCGTGGTTGT
>CAZXZC010000035.1:0-6100 GCA_964645125.1 uncultured Candidatus Saccharibacteria bacterium
CTTTAATTTGTTTATTTTTTTGATGGGACGACGAGTGACATCGGGGAATCTCTAGCAACTTTTGTTGCTCAAACAGAATTTGTTTTTCGGGTTGTCTATACATCCACGACTGGTCCACAAAAATTTTGACGCTGTGCAAAATTGCCGTAGTAAGTTTTCTTACTACGGCACATTCTTTTTTAATACCAGACAATAACACCTCCTATGGCCCCGTTTCCACCACATCCTTGCTTTGATCCTCCATTTCCACACGCAAGATTTGACGCTGCCCAGGCACCGCCGCCACCGCCGCCACCCGGCCAAATTCCAGCGCCTGGAGCGCGCGTGTAGCTTCCACCTTGGGCACCGTTTCCGCCAGGGCCACCAAATGGCGCATTTCCTCCAGTGCCTCCATATGACTGACTCGCGACAATACCACCCTCACCGCCTTGTCCAGATAATGAGATAGTTCCCGTTCCCCCAGATGCACTTCCGCCCGCACCACCTTGATTGCGTGATGAAGAAAGAGATCCATACCCGCCGGTGCCGCCAGTTGCTGAAAGCAACGTTGTTGACGTTGGCGAAACAAATGATGAAGAACCGCCAGACCCTGCTTGTGCAGCGGACGGATCCTCGGCGAAAGGATCGCCTGCCGCTCCTACCGTGACACTATATTGCTGGCCAGCAGAGACCGTAAATATCCCCTTTGCATACCCACCTGCACCACCCGCACCACCGCCGGAGCCATTTGATGCGCCTCCTCCACCACCGCCACCACCCCAGACTTCAACCATAATTTTGGTAACGCCTGAAGGAACGGTGAATGTGTCTGAACCAGCCGTAGAGTAGACAGACATGTTTGAAAATCCGCTTGCGGTGGAAGTTGGGGTTTGCCATGTGGCAATACCTGATGCATCGGAGGTTAAAACTTTTCCTGCGCCTGGTGAGCCGCCGGTAATTTTAACCTGACCTGCAACCTCAAGTGCGTATGTGGGGCTGGCTACGCCAATTCCCAATTTACTGCTAATGTAGCCGGAACCATACACTGAAAGCTCCTGCGGCAAACCAACGTTCGTGGTGGTTGCAATACCCAGGCCCGAAGGAAATGCAAAATTGCCCGCGCCAAATACTCCGGCTGTTACGTTTGAGGCGGCAACGGTGCCGGAAAATGTGCCGGCTAAATTTGTGGCAGTGATGGTGCCGTTAATGTTGGTGTCTCCCCCCACATTTAATACATATGAGCCATTTACTGTAGTGCCAATGGCAGCCTTGTTGTCATTGCGAAGAACAAAGAGTGAGGTGCCGTCGGGCTGTATTGTTTTTATGGCATACGCGCTGCTGAGTGTATTTGATGCAACCACCAGAAATCTCGTGTCTGTGGGTACGGTGGTGGTGCCGACTGCTACATTACCCGTGCTGTTTACGCTAATTTTGCCGTTACAGGCACCGGCGGCACACCCTGGGCCCTGGAACTGCGCGCGAGCGACATCTGAACGCATCGCATTGAATGCCGCGATCGAAAACACCGTAAGGGTGACTGCGAAAAATACCGAAATAAAGAACTTGCGCATGGATGTATGGATTAAGTATACGAAATTAAAGAATTTTTATGGCACGATCACGATGTGCCCCTGTGGCTTGGGAGTGCTGGTACAGGTACTGCAAAAAAAGAGGAAGTCACCGGAAGCTGTGGCATCGAGTGTTATTTTGGTGGTTTTGCCCTTTGGAAGTGGTACGGCTCGGAACCCGAAATCGGGTTGGGTGAAATCGTAGGCGTGATCCGTGGGGGTAACATTCATCACCACGGTATCACCGGTGTGTACAATTATTTTTTCTGGTGAAAATGCGTTTCTGCTCGCTTGTACGTCAAATACCCGAAGTTTTGTAACGGCGCCACTTTTACTTGGTGCTACTAGACTTGGCACTGCCACACCAGGGGGCGCAGTCTCTCCTTTTTCGGGTACTTTCACATTTTCCATCGCGCTTGGAGACATACTGGTTCGAGTTGCTTCGCCCTTTTCGTTCGTTTCAGTTGTTGGCGAAGCTTGGTTTTGCGAAAGTTTCATCTGCACGATCACAGTTGCGAGAATAAAAATCGTAACCAACAAGACCCCAATGATGATTTCAGTTTTTGTTTTGTGTGTTGTTGGTTGTCCTACTGGTTCCATGGTTCTATTTTACAAGATGTATCGTTTTATGTTTTGCACACTATGTAGAATCAAGGATAATGAATTAAGAATTAAGGTTTTGTACAAAAGCCATTTTGATTTTTATTCTTTATTCTTAACTTACGGACACGCAATCACTGTTGACGTTACGACTCCAGTGTTGGTGACATACACCCGCGCGCAGGTGCCACCCGCTGACTTTAAGACCACGCCCGAGGCCGGATTGGTGATGTAGGCGTCAGCGCCGGTAACGCGCAAACGTCCATTCACCTCAAGCGTATCTTGTGGGCCGGTCGTTCCTACCCCCACATTGCTCCCAGAAAAATAAATAAGGTTGTTGATGGAACGCCACAACTGACCCGACACCCCCACATCGAGTGAGTCGCCCGAAGATGGCACGAGGTTCGAATCGAATGTTGCTGCCGATACGCGCGATACCGTGGTTTGCGCGTCGATTGCCAGCTGCGTGAGTGGATTACTCGATACAGTACTCATGGTGAAGAGAATATTGACGCTGTCACGTGCACCGGCATTGACCTGCTTGATAAGCGAAAGCGATGAAACACTCACCTTGCTCGACGTGATAGGCGTAGCTGGTGTCGACCCTTCTTGCACATAAATGGCACTGCCTTGCTTGGAAATAATTACCGGATCACGCGCAGCGTCTGGCATACGCAGTCGTAGTGTGCTGGCCGTTATTCCTTGTTCGGCATCGATGTAACTTGCCTGTGCTACGTATTTTTGTATTTTTTCAACTACAAATTGGCTTTCGCGGTTGATATCCACCAGAGCGGCTTGGCGAGTATGCGATCGAACAATGGATAAAAATACCGAGGTGAAGCCAACTGATACCAACACAAAGATTGCGGAAAATAAGAGAAGTTCGATAATGGTGAAACCAGCGCGAGGCGAGGTTTTAAGGTTATAGGTTATAGGTTTTAGAAAATAAGACATTTGTTACGCTGTCGATGTTTTTAGTATATCAAAAAGAGAAAGCGCCGACCGTTTGGGGTCAGCGCTTTTTGTTGGTTTAGGTTTTTGGTTTTTTCTTTCGGGGTACGCGGTAGAATTTTATTTCCACCTCATATTCGCCCAACTGATCTTCTTCGAGTGCTTCCATAAAAGTAACTCGAACTTCGATTCGTTTCCGGTTATTGAACCGAAATATAAACCAGTCTTCGGGGTCATCCTCATTGTTCAGATTCCACATCGCAAAAAGATGCGATGCGAGTGCAATCCCTGTTTCTTTATCTCTGATAGCGAGCATACCTGGTACTCCTTCAGAGACGGAAAAAGAGACTGGTTTGTCGCGAAAGTGAAGCTCGGCAAGTTCTTTTTGGCCAATACTTACAACTATATTGACCACATTTATTTTTTTTCTTGCTTTTTTTCTTTCCGCAAGCTTTTTTGATTCTTCATCGATACGATCTTCATCCCACTGAGGTGGGTTCCAACGATCACCAGACATGATGAAAGTCCTCCTTTTTTTGAATGTGGAATAATATACTGTTTCCGGAAATTGCCGGATCAAAAACAGCAATTTGTTACTCGTAGTATATTACCATAAAATATATTTTTTGTCAAATATAATGATAGGAAGTTGGGTACGCAGATCCTCGCCCTGCCTGGCGGCAGGTAGGTTTCGCAAGGATGACAGAGAGGCGTAGGTCTCTACTAGAAGAAACTAGGGATTCCTCGCCAAGCTCGGAATGACAGGGATGGTACTTTAATCCGCAATTGTATGCCTTACCTCCCTATGCCCTTTTGGCTATTGGCTACTCGTGGTGAGCTTGCCGAACCATACCCTAACTTTTCCGTGCTTTTGGCGTTACCCAAAACCCCAATCGCCACCTACCCCCTACCGCAAGCCGAGTTTGTGCCTCAAGGCCGGGCAACGAACCAAATACAATAAGTGAAAATGGAATGAGTGCCCACTGCAGGACGTACAAAAAATAATGATATGGCTTAAACCACTTTGGTCGCGCGGGTGGCAACAACACAATGCCAAGTGCGGCTGAGGCGACAACTCCGACCATAGAAAGCGTTACGATAAACCGAGTGATGCGCGGTAAGCTGTACGACAGTAATGTTTTTTTGAATGACTCCCCTCCGAGTGCGAGTGGTAACCACCCGAGTGCGAAAATCATAATGGAGTTGGTGGCCCATGAGTGAAATCCTTCAAGCGCGGTAAGTGTCCAAAATCGTTTTTTGGCGGCGGGAATTTTTCTGTCGCTTAAAAACCCGTTGAGCATATAGGGAATGTTTTCGGCTCCCCACCCCCAGCGCCGCTGCTGTTTGTACAAATTTCTCATGGTACCCCAAAATGTTTCGTCGAGATTGGCGTCCATTGATACGGGGTAGGCCAATGGCTCTACCCGGAAGTCGCCGTGGTAGTGCAGGTAGCACTGCCAAAAAATTCGTGAGTCTTCGGACACGACATTCGTGTGCCAATAGCCAACGTCGTGCAGCGTGGAAAATGGAATGGTTTGGGATGAAAACGAGGTGAGTCGTTCGGGCCGGGACTGCTGCATCATTTGCCAAAAGGTACAGGAGAAGGCAATCACGCGCGCCATGGCCGGTGCTTCAAAAATGTTATTGGTAAACAGTGGCACCGGCTGGTAAATGGCGCGTGCGGGATCGGCTACTGTTAGAAAGCTGTGCGTGACACGGGCGAAATAATCGGGAAAGACCTGCGTATCGACATCAAACACTGATACCAAAATTGATTCGTAGGGAATGTTTCGTGCATCGATGATTTCACGTTTTGCCACAGCAGCAGCCCAGGCTTCATTGGAGCCTTTGCCAGGTATTTCATTGGGGAGATTTGCGGGGTGCGTGGTTACTAAAAATGCTCCAAAGACGTCTTTGTATTCGCGCGTGATCTGCTGAGCAACTTCGTGGGCTTGGCCGCCAGCGCGCTCTTCGAGTGCCAAAACCAGCAGAATATTTTGCGCAGGGTAGTTGCTGTTTTTAATGGTCTCAATTCCCCCACGCACGACCTCGTGCGATTCTTTATACATAGGAAGGATGACCAGGTGCTGAATGGCCTGCCAAGAGGCGCCGGTTTTTGCGTCGGTTTCTAATTTTTCACGCCAATTGATTGCCATATTTTTTCGCATCTGGCTGTACGTGGTACGCAGGTGCAACGACAAATACATGGACTTCAAAAACCAGTACGTATCAAACAGAATGATGAAAATCGCCACGGCAATGGGTGTGTAATATGAAAACACAAACATGGCACTGATAGTACCCCAAGCCAAGATGGCGGGGAGCATTTCGAAAAACCGTGTTTTGGTGCGCAGCGTCATTGACAAATGTGTATAGAGTACGAAAAATAGGGCTTTTTCTCAACTTGACATATTGTAATAAACGGGTTTCAATTATGTTTCTTGTGCGTATTGCACGTACATCGACAATCTAACCATTGACTAAAAAGGAGAGCTCACGCCATGGAACCATACTCGCCAACCCTACAGGCTGATGTGACGAAATTTCTTCAGCGGGCAGTTGTAATTCCGAAGGGGGAAAATCAACCACACAGTATTGTTTTTACCTCCCCGATTGACGCAACACAATGCTTAAAAGACAGCCGCGGATGTTGTATTTGTTCGGATCTCCGCCTTGCTCAGTTGAAACCAGATATGCTGGTTACTGCCTGTATTGGTGGCACCACACCATTTTTTGTTGGTGTTTGCTACTCTGGCCACGGACAACGTTTTGATGATTTTTTTGAGGCAACAGCCCGAGTCATAACGACCTGCCGGCAAAAAACAAGAGATCCACAAACACTTCATTCACTTGAATTAAGCCTGGCCACTATTTGGCCAAAAATTTCGTTCGAAAATATCGCATCATTGAATGTGCATAGTTCCGCTTGGGATGATCTTCAAATTACCATCTGGAAGAAAAGGAAGATTGCTGTCGTTTCGGTTGTTCCCACACATAAGCCC
>CAZXZC010000036.1:0-5756 GCA_964645125.1 uncultured Candidatus Saccharibacteria bacterium
TCAAGGTGATTTGGGTTGGGGTAAGAACTGGGCCGTAGGACTGCCCGCCTGATCCAACTGCATTGGCAGTGGTTGGGCAACCTTGGCTTCCCGGTGTGCAACTCCACGTACACTGAGTGTCGGGCGTTGCACCAGGAACCGTGTAGTTAATCACACCAAAGGTAGAGTTTGCGCCAGTTGCAGTGCAAGAAAGAGAACCTGGTGGTGGTGGGGTTGGTGCATGCGAAACCTTCACGCGACACGTTGCATGGGGGCCAGCTGGTGCACCAGCTTGCTGGTTTGGATACTGGGTAATCGTGTCTGGCGGCGAAGATACAGTGACCAAATAACTTCCTTCTTGGTTAAATGTTGTTTCAAATACTCCGTCTTGTGGACAATACCCAGCAGGATATGTTGGTCCGCCAATTGGCGCATAGGTACAAGCTCCCTGAGTCGTATTATCTTTTGAAGCAGGAGTTGCCCCCGGAGCACTCCACACAATATGGTTTCCACCACCAGAAGCTACAAACCGAGTTTTTTCACCCACCATCACTTCTTTATCAAACTGAGCATTGCCACCCGCATCAGGTAAACAATTTACCGGGAATGGCGTACCGCAGGCAGGTAAACCTGACCCTGGGTCATTACAGCCTCCGAGGACATTTAACACCGCATTTGCCTCAACAGTCGCCCCAGCAGTTGCTTCTTGGTACGCAAGAACTTTGATGCCGTAATGTGGATTTGGCAAAACCTGGGTGGTAGTACGAACCTCAACGGTCGCAGTTGCGGGCCCACCGGACACATTCACCGCGCTATATACAGGGTTTCCATTCACAAAAATATTTGCAGCCGTAGTCTGGGCAAGCAAATTTGAATCTGAGTAGTTAGTCGTAATAATAACCTGTCCTGAAAATCCACTCTGCGGAGTAACAGTGACGGTGTAGCTTGCACGCTCACCTGGATTTATCGTAACAGTGGCAGGGCTAACAGAAACAGAAAATGGAACAGCAGAACTATTTCCTGTTCCAGTATTAGCAGTGCTGTTATTAGTGTAGGAATTATTCGTATTCGTTTGTACGGTAAGGGCGCTGGCGGTCACAGATCCGACATATCCCAAAGCTGGAGTAATATTATTATTTACTTGAAAAGCACGAACTGCCGCCTGGGTTTCGCGATCAAATATTCCATCAGTAGGGACGCGATACCCTAAATTCGACAAAGCTTTCTGTAATATTTTTACATCAGACACTTTGGGTGAATTCAACTGCAACCCCGGGTTTGTTGAGGAAAACAAACGGGCTGAATTGGTGGCAGCGGCAGAGGAAACAGTCACCTGTTGCCCGCCGCTAAGCGCCGCAAGTTTCGCTTGCAACACCGCAACCTGCGAAAGCAACGACTGAATTAAATCAGAGGTAGCATCAGCGCGGGCAAACTGCACCGACCCCAAAGACAACGCGCACAACAACACCCCAGCAAACACATATCGAAAAAATGGTTTCATAAAAAAACGAATAATTTGTGTATATACCCTTTACTCAAAAGTATACCACACACCATCACTCACAAAAGAAACATAAAAGCTTTATTGCCCCGCAGACTTCACGGCAAGAAGTCGCAACAACGCAGCCACCATCGCCTGGAGTTGGTGCAGTAACGAAATGTCGGGGCTTGCAACAGCGCGAGGATCAATAGGGGCATAAATACACGATCGATCAAGAGCAGCCTGAAGCCCAGAAAAAGAAGCTGAAACAAGCGAAGTCTCTAAAATAGTGCCGGTCGAAAAAGCAACGCCCGAAACATATGGCGAAGCCGTAAGCGCATCGGCAAAAGAGCTTACTCCCGAAACACCGTGCACAATATTTATGCGCTGCGCGGCTGGGTAGTCAAAAAATGCTCTCGGTGGGACGATTGCTGCCAAAACAGGGCTTGCGTGTTCAAATACCGCGTAATCAATCAAATTCTTATAGTACGCACTGTCTGGGTACCCCGAAAACACAAACATGGTTTGCATCCCCTGCAATCGAATAGTTTGGGCAACCGAAGCAAAAAATGCAGCCGCATCTGAAACTACTGAGACATTGTACACCCCAATACCATCTAGGCTGTACCAGTCACGATACGCGGCGATATCTTGCGCAACCTGCGAAAGTTGACCAAACCCATATTTGCCATCTACCAACCCAAACACGCGCGCGCCCCGAGCACGCATTTTCGAAACTGAAAGCGCAATGGTCGCATCGGGCACCGCCCCCGGGCCGGCAATATCAGGACGAAGTATTACTGTATCCCCTAGTCGAGCAGAAACAGCCAACACGTCAAACGATGCGGCATCATGCCCATACACCACAAACACTGGCGACTTACACGCAATAACAGGAGGAACAAACACCGGCGCGACAACAGACGCAGTAGTCGACGAAGAACTACTTGCCATCACTGTTGTACCAGAAGTATTTCCAGGAATGGTAAAAGAATTAGGTGTCACAGCACCAGGAACAACCACCAAAACCGTCACCGTATGTGACACGCCAAACCCATCAACACCAACAACCGTTACTGGATACGTCCCCCCGCCCGCGCGCGAGTCTATTGCCCCAGATACAGCAACAACCCCGCCCGCAGAAACAGATTGTGGAACCACCGAAACATCCACAATTCCGCTCGACACAGGCACAGAAAATTTAACAGAGGAAGAACTCGCAGAAACAACCGAAACGGAAAATGAAAACTTCCTGCTCGAAGAAACTGTGACGGTAGATGGATTTGCAATAAGTAAAAAATCTCCGGAGGCAGAGGAGGCAGAACCAACAGAAGTATTGCTCGGCTGCGCCGCAAAAGGAATCGAAACAATTCCCGTTACCGTATGAGCTACACCATCGGCACGCAATACTTGAATGGGGATAAACAGCGTTGCACCGGCAGAAGCACCAGAAACAGACACAGAAGCTTTTACTGGTTTATCGCCAATGGGTTTCACCAACACAGAAACACCAGACGGCAAAACAGCAGACGACGCAAGTCCAAACGTATAGCCTATGCCAGAGTCTGCCGGCGCACCAGAAAGCACGCTCACCTCAAACTGAGCAGTCGTTGCTCCGGTAGCCTGAGTAACTCCAGCAACCGCCACAAAATCCTCCACGGCAAAAGCAAAAGAGGAAAACACAAAAAAGAAAGCAAAAAACGCCGCGCATGCCACAAAAAACCTCATACACTCATTGTACCAAAGAAAAACTCCCCTCTTACTCATTTGGCAAAAACACCTGCGGAGGCGGGGTTCGCAAAATAAAACGCTTCACTCGCTTATAAAAACTCCATACCGCCCAAAGCGCCCCATAAATACCATATTTTTTCGCAAAGAAAATATCGACGAGTTTGCGATACTTTTTATACTTCCAGGGAGTTTTGTTTGCATACATCACATATTCACGTTGGTATGGTAATGCCGAAAACACATACCACGGCTTTGACCCACCAGCAAAATGGACAAATACTGGATTAGCTTCACGAGCGTCAGTAGATCCAACAAGAAAATTATATTTTTGCGGCAACTCCACGCAGTCATCCAAAAAAACCAAATTCAAAGCGTCCTGATCAGCAGCAGCAATGCTCTTCCCGTGATCACGTAAAACCGCAACGAGCTTATCCCCAACATCTCGCGCACGCCACCTATCTAAATCAATCAAAAGCATGCCCGCGTTAAAATACAAAGGTTTCGCAGGAAACGGTGCGCCCACGCGCTGGCATAATTGACGCAAATGATTTAAACGAAGGTGCTGAAAACAATCAGCAACCGCCCCAATAGTCTTACCCTTCAAATCAGCCGTCAAAAGAGGTGCAATGTCACCCCGAACAATCATGTCACAATCAACATACAATACGCGCTTATAAGATTCAGGCAAAATACGTGCAATCCCCACTCGCTGAAAAGTTTCTGGGGGAAATTGTCCAAACGAAACACCGGAAAAAAGACTTTGATCAAGAACAACGTACTGTAAAGCAAATCCATACCGATCCTCTAAAACCTTCAACTTTGCCTTACTCGCCTCAGAGATACCGCTGTCAATAACGAAAATGTCAAAATCTCGATTTGTCCTATTGTTTTCAAACAAAGAACACAGCATTACTCCGAGCAAGATTGAGTACGAATCATTGGTACAAAACACAATTGCAGTATCAGAAGATCCACGCACGGTGCTTGTCATATAGCTATAGTATTGCACAGCGAATAAAAGCCTTCAAACAACCCAAGACCCCATTATGCATGGGGTCTCAACAAGACGAAAAAATGGTAGTTTATTGAACCAATTTCTGTAATTGCGTAACCAACGCCCACAAGGTGTCAAGAGTTGAAGCAGTAGTGGTTACGGGCTTGACCTCAGAAGTACTTGCGATAGAGCAACCACTTCCCGAAAGCTGAGCCACCTCAGAAGAGAAATACGGTGGTAAACTATCCCATGGATTTGGGAGCAAGTCATTCGTAATATACACATACCCACCGCGTCGCTTAAACGCAAGATTCGCCGCATCCTTCATATCAGTCTCCGAAAAAGTAGCGTGCACCAAGTGTGCAAACCTGTTTGGGGCATAATTATTCACCCATGCTGGCGGAGTCCACGTTTTATACATTGCGTAGGTATCTTCAAAAATCATCACCACATCAGCCACCCCCATATACCCCTGATCAGGAACTACACCAGGATTAATCATAATAAGCTTCCCCGGCATATTCGTACGAATATAGCTTTGAATATCTTGATAATAGGGCAACGCAGTTGCCGATGTCGCTCCTTCGTCTAAGAATATTCCATCTACGTTGTACCACTGCTTAAAAGTATTAATTTCTGCCTTCACGGTCGCCGCAGGCCGTGCGCCATAGCTAGTATGCACATAGCCCAACACCTTAATACCAGCTTGTTGCGCGCGGAGAACCGCTGCTACGTAATTTTGATCAACACTCGCGCCAGGACCAGAAGCTGGATTCATAATCATAACACCCGCAGACGTGCGAGAATTAACCGCCTGATCCCAAAAAGAACCCGGATAAAAATACGCCGGAATAACAAGCTGTTGATTGCATGACGTAGCAGCAACAGTTGCTGGCGCAACAGCCATGGTAAATTGTTGTCGAGCGGTGGCTCCAGCCGTATCCGTCACCACTATCTCAAACGTAAAACTGCCAGCTTGCGTAGGAGTACCCGATAAAAGGGCAGAAGTAATTGCGGGACACGAAGCAATGATGCCAGGCGCCGGTGGCGCGCAACTTGGAATAATGCGACCAAACGTTAAACCAGGCGGCAGAGCCCCCGAAGATATGGCAAACGTATACGATCCAACAGCACCACCGCTTGCATCAAACACCGCTTGAAAATAACTCCCCACTACCCCACTCAAAGTCGAAGGAGTAGAAAGGGTGATGGGCGTACCAGAAGATGAGGTTGAGGTAATAACAAAATAATCATTGCTCGCGTCACTTGCCAAAAGTGTCGGCGGCAACACATCCGGACAAATAGTACTCACGCACAGGGAAGGCCCCGTATACAATCGTGCCTCAATCTTATACTTACCAGAAACCGTTGAAGCAGGAATAGACCAGGCATAGGAACCCTGGCCTGGCTCAATGCGCTGCGCGATCAACTGAGACTGACCATTTGCGGGTACCAAAAAAAGTGCAATCCAAGAATTAGCATACGGCGATGCAATCCACGAAATCGTCTGCAAAGAAGTCCCATTCCCCACCTGCAATGTTTCGCCGCCATTGGGAGCAGTTACCTGTACCG
>CAZXZC010000037.1:0-5666 GCA_964645125.1 uncultured Candidatus Saccharibacteria bacterium
GTAGATCGCATCGACCTTTGTTCCCTGTGGAATTTTTTGACTCATAGTTAAGGCTTCTCGCCGTTCACTTGGAGTCAATTCGTAAAACGCATCGTGCATATAGCCAAACGCCAAAAAAGATCGATACTGGCTCTCTTGCCATTGTTGTAGCTGGCGTGAAGTCAGCCTTGCGCTTTTGCGTTCTTCCTGCATATGAAGTGCAAGTAGCCCAACAAACCGTTGCATCTTGGCCTTGTCGTTTGCTGGGGCAGGTTGATTCTCCGGAAACTCCGCCATGGTTCCATTATTGGCGGTTATATAGTCGGCACGAATTTTTCTGTAAGCATCGTTGAGGCATTCGGCTTCCGCTGAACCCTCATTAAATGCAACAGACGGTGCCGATACATTCTCAGCTTCTAAAAGTTGGGCATTTTCCCACCCCGCATCTTTGCCGAGCGGGAGTATTTGATAGGTAACAAGTGGAACCGGTTTCGAATCCATTATCCGAGTCACCGTAACCAAATCAACTTCCCCATCCCTGTTGAGGTCAACATATAAAACCTCAGTGTCTTTTTCACGAGACGTATAGCAGGCGCTGTCAACGGGTCGGTCCCCTTGGTAATAGGGTGGATCAGGCTCAAAACGCTCAATGACAGCTGTGGCTGCGGGCGCCTTTTGGGGAACAGGTATTGTGGCGTTGAGGCTTCTTGTAACGCTATACATGCATCCGAAAACGCATACCAACAAGAAAACGGTAACAAAAAACGGAAGTCCAATTTTAGACATATCGAGCAATCTCCTTCAGAAGAAATCAAAGTATGTTCAGTTGTAGTGAACTGTAGCAAAAAATAACATATATAAATAAATTGTCAACTTATCTGCTGGTAATATCTGCAATTAACTCAGGGAATGTTTCCTGTTTAAAATGCCCCCTGTTATTAAAAATCCGCAGTTTTGCCATTGGCAGTTTTTGGAAGTATTTATCTGCTTCTGAAATCGGAACCGTCGCATCGTCGGCGCTGTAATACAAGAAAATACTCTCAACACGATTTTGCATGGAGGCTACGCGATTTGCATCAAGACTAAAAGATCCCAGCAACTCCCCACTCGCCGCATCAAATGGCCCAGCAACCAAAAACAAACGCCGCACTGCGCGAGGGCTCTCTCCTTCAGAAAAATACTTTGCAAGAAATAGTGCTCCAAGTGAGTGGCCAACAATATCAATGCCATCATCAACCTGCTCCAGTATCTTTTCAAAAAATATTTTCCATTCGCTGTAGCGGGCATTGGAACCGTTTGGCATGGTAGGTCGAAGCACATCGTACGAACTCCCCAACACCTCCTGCAGGCACTCCTTCCAGTCTCTTTGCTTCCTGAGTCGGGCAAGGTCAATCGCCAGCGCATGCAAGGAGGCTAAATAAGCCTCGTCATTTTCAAAAGTTGTGCCGCCGTGAATCACCAATATTTGTTGAGGATTGCTCATGAATATAGATGCTATCACAAAAACCATGAGTACTTAAAATACGCAATAAACAATAGCGGGAATAGAGCCAACAGTGATACACTCATAAGTATATGAACATTCTGATTGTAGGCGGCGGAAAACTTGGGGGCACCATAGCAAGCACCATACAAAAAAATAATCATCAGGTAACAGTGTGGGATGTTGACCCTGCCAAAAGCACCACTACCCAAACCCCAGAAGTTCTTGTGCCGAGCGCGCAGCTGGTGTTCTTTTGTGTGCCGTCGTGGGTTTTGCGTGAAGCCCTGCAGCGCATCGCGCCGCTGGCAAATGGTGAGTGTGTGTTTGTGGCAGTATCAAAAGGAATCGAAAAAGAAACCGGCAAAACAGTGCCGCAACTCTTCCAGGAGCTTGCTCCAGCTATTCCGCTAGCGGTGATTGGCGGCCCCATGCTTGCGGCAGAAATAAAATCTGGCAAAACCGCCGTGGCCGTAGTTGCCTCCACGAACCACCAGGCCTGCCACACTGTTGAGTCGGTGATGGCCTGCGAACAAATTCGAGTAGAGTGCTCAAACGATCCGGTCAGTGTTTCTTATGCCGGTGTACTTAAAAATATGTACGCCACCGCCCTTGGAGTGTGTGATGGGCTTGAACTTGGTGATAACCAAAAAGGCTGGTTATTAATGCGCGCAGTAGAAGAAATCAGAAGCATAGCAGGCCTACTGAACATTCAAGAGTCAGTGGTTATGGGTTCTGCGGGTCTTGCAGATTTAGTAGCAACCGGGTTAAACCCGCATTCAGCAAACCGCACACTCGGGTTTGAAATCGCCACCAAAGGTACGTGCAACATTCAAGCCGAAGGTATTTCTTCTATTGTGCCTTTGCGCGCGACACTTGGTGATTCAGTAAGCCAACTTCCGCTCTTAAACGCCATTACCGCGGTGGTTATTGACTGCAAACCGGCAGCCGAAATATTCTCAAAGTTTTTTCATGAAGCCTAATCAAACCATTCTTGCTCTTGATATTGGCACCACCAACATAAAAGGCTTGGTGTTTGATAACTTGCTCCAGGAGTTGGCTGTGTGTGAGCGCCCACTCGCCAAGCGCGTACGCGGTGCCACAGTAGAGCAAGACCCGCAAGAATTCATAACTGCTTCCATAGAAGTATTGCGTGAAACGCTCGCCAAAAGTGGCACAGCGCCGCAAGATTGTGTGGGTCTGGGTATTACCAATCAACGCGAAACCATTATTGTATGGGATAAAACCACTGGTGTGCCCGTGTACCCTGCTATCGTGTGGGAGGATACTCGCACAAAAACATACTGCGCGAAAATAAAAAAACAGCACAACGCAATGGTGCAAGAAAAAACCGGACTCGAAATCATCCCCTATTTCTCCGCTTCAAAAATCCGCTGGCTTCTCGAATGGCTCAAACAAGAAAAACCATACCAAAAAACAGACAATCTCATCTGTGGTACCGTCGATACCTGGGTTTTGTGGAACATAGCTCAGGGCAATCCACATGTAACCGATTACACAAATGCATCACGCACCATTTTGTACAACATCCAAACACTTGAGTGGGATGCACAGCTCCTTTCCCTATTTAATATCGAAAAAACCATGCTGCCGCAAGCACTCCCCTCTGCTGGCAACTTTGGCGTTGTGTGCCCCGACATTTTTGGCTTCCCCGTCCCCATTCGCGCCGTTTGCGGCGACCAGCAAGCAAGCCTCTATGCCGCAGGTACAAACAAACCAACCACCAAAATAACCTATGGTACTGGTGCATTTATCAATCAAATACAAGGCGCGAAGTTTACGCGCGCCTCTGGTTTTTTCACCACACTCACCGCCACCACAACCGCCCATGCGCCCGCATACGCACTTGAAGCCAAGGTAAACGACTCTGGTAAAAAAGTAGCCGCGGTGCTGGGGGTACCGGCAAAAATGAAACGAGTGGTAACAGCCATCATGAAAGATGTTGCGCTCCATCTTAAAAAACTTCCCATTGCTCCCAAAAAAATAATTGTCGATGGTAAAATAACCCTCTATAAAGATTTCATGCCGCTCCACGATAAAATTATGAGAACCAAAACCATCAAGCAGCGCATATACAACGGCACGGCATTAGGTGTTGCCATGCTCGTTCAAGATTCAGTGACAAAGAAATAATTTATGCTTTTGCTGTGCCGCGCGCGAGCATCCAAAACACAAACCCAGTCCAAATTGAAATAGCACCTAAAAGCGCAATAGACCCAGAGAACAAATAACTTAATAATGCCAAGTTCAAGGCCGTAATAAGCGTAGTGGCGGTGATCCAAATATCCCGAGCCGTGTTTGCCACCATTACCGGCTTACCTTGTGCGTCAAGCACAGGCGTACCGTCTGCGTTTAATTTTGCAATCTGCCGCGGCATCTGCGCGAAAGTTTGTCCGCCAGTAATTTTTAACGTATGCATACGAATAACATCGGCCTGCGCTTTTAATGTCAGTGGCCCGCGCACTGGCACGCCCGGCACTGAAGAATCCTCGGGAGTCACGATATTCTCCCGCGCAATTGTCGTATACGTAAACCACAATCCCCATACCCCGCCTACAAACAACACCACGCCCACAACCACCGCCAAAAATGATGAGAATGCCAAAAGTGATTTCATGTATTCACTATAGCAAATCAGTTAGGCTTTCTAATGCAAGAAGTATAAAGGTAAGGCTGCTGGTGCAATAGCTAGTTTAATTGCCAAATAGTGTAATTAAGGTAGGCTGCAAACGAAACCCATGCAATATAAGGGAGAAGCAAGGCTCCTGCTACCGAGTTAATTCTCCAAAACAGCACCGTTGTTATAATAATTGTCACAAGTAGCAAAATAATTTCCACAAACGCCGCGCCGGGAGATTGAACGTTAAAAAACAAAATTGACCACAGTACATTAAGCCCTAGCTGTATCCCATATGCCCACAGCGCCGCACTCGCACCTGGTTCACCTCTTCGTGCCCATACCATACCAGCTGCAATACCCATAAGGGTAAACAATGTTGTCCAAACCGGCCCAAATACCCATGAAGGCGGATTCCAGGTGGGCTTTGCCAAAGCTACGTACCAGGTTCGCACGCTTGAGGCAGTAAATACAGAACCTACAATGCCAGCCGCTTGTGCGATGAGTATTGAAATAAAAATTGGGATAAAACGCGTCATAGGTAGTAAATCAAACTGACTTCTTGTTCTAAATAATAGAGGGTTTTCTATTCTGTAACTATATCACAAAACTATCCGCTATTTTTATTCAAAAGAAATAATCTGGATACCTTTTTCTTTGAGAGCTTCTTCAGACCACCACAAATCTTGCAGCTTGAACTTTTTGAGATAAGAAACTTTTTTCTCCAAGATGCGACCTGTCGGCTTTCTTGTTTTGGGGTCAGCGGATGTGTATTCCTCAAGCACCAACGTATCTCCAACCTCAATATCAAAATCATTCAAACGAAGTTCATACTTTTTCTTACCATCCAAAATATCCTGAAAGTATTCTGGCAAAACTTTTTTAGGTATTGTTTTCATAGTTTTTTATGTTTTTAGTATCGCCATTATTTATTAAGCCTGATTCTTTAAAAGTATCGAGAAGAATAATATGTTCCAACTCACGAGGGTTGTGGACAATATAATCCGGTTTTCTATCTTTTAATTCTTGCTCGCTGGTAAAACCCCAGGTAACCGCCACGCTTTTAATTCCCACTTTTTTGGCTACGTCTATCTCATGATTACTATCCCCAACAAAAAACGTATCTTTTAAATTTAAATTATGTTCTTCGATTATTTTTTGGACTGGTTCCAACTTATCATTTGCATCCGCGATACTTTCACTAAAAATATTTTCTAGTCCGTATGCTTTTATCTCAGGAAGTAATGTTTCGGGGAAATCGGAACTTACGACGGCAAGAAAATAGCCACGTTCCTTGCAGTTGTGTATCAGGTTTACTACATCAGAAAATGGAGTTGGTTTTGGGCAGGCTTCATCTAATTGCAATTCTCGAAACAATGTTGTCCGCTCATCTTCGCTATAGCCCTCGGGTAAATATTTTTGATAAAAAAGAGCGGGTGGCTGTTTCCAGTTTTCTCTGAATTCTTCAGTGGATATCTCTTTTACCCCATATTTTTTAAATATATGGTTAACGATCCACATTTGATTCGTTACGGTATCTCTTACCACTCCAGACCAGTCAAAAAGAAT
>CAZXZC010000038.1:0-5639 GCA_964645125.1 uncultured Candidatus Saccharibacteria bacterium
GGTGGCGTCGTGCCACCAAATGAGATTATGGTGATGGGCACCAACGACGCTGGGCTGTTTCAAGCCCGGTTCACGGCAGTTGGTGGATCCGTAACCATCACTGGTTTTCAAAGTAAGGAAGAGGTATTGGCAGGCTGGGATGGCCTGCATACCGACGCGTTTGGGAATTTCAAACTCTTTGTTGGGTTTGATCAAATTCCTGCCCAGGCCATGCTCACGCAAGTGTATGGCAATACCGCGCTGCACGCCGTGCATTTGGCAAATCCAATCAAAATCGCCCGAGGCGAAACGGTGCTCGTCACCATAACAGCTGACTGCGCTTCTTTCGCTGCAAAACCATTCGCCCACGGCACCACATATAAAGTGGGCATGAGCGAAAAGGGAATTGTGGCGCGAGACGCGGCGGATGCCTCTGTGCCAGCCAGCTTTGGTGCTATCGCGCCAAGCGGGCCGCAGCTGCAAATGGCCCGCTCGAAAGCTGACGTTAGCACCAATACCCTCGGTGCCACAACCGGCCGACCAAGATCATCGGTGGATGATCTCGCAATACTCACTATCGCTGCCCACGAAGCAGGTGTGGTGAGTGTGCAAAACATCACACTGGCCTTTGGCGACAGCTTCCCACTTTCCAAAAGTTTTCTCGAGCAAGACGCAATATTGCTCGATGAAAATACATGGACGGTGTATCGTCCCGAAGCCGTGTTTGTAGATAAAAGCGGCTCCCTGCGGGCGACATTTAACATGGGAAGCTACAGAATCGACGCCGGCCAGCAAAAAACCTTCAAGCTTCGCTTGAATACTGCAATGCCGCTGCCGTACGTGCCAAACCCGACACTTTCGGTGAAGCTCGCGGATATGCAGTACCGCGACGCTTTACCGCTAGATTCGGCGGGTATCACATTGGCAGTGCTGCCGCAGTCCTTTCCGAGCCCATTTGCCGTTTCATATGTTTTTTAAAATGAAACGGTATAAACAGGAATAAATCTTGAACCACCCTGAAGTTCGCTCGTCCGGCGAATCGAAGGGTGGTTTTTTCTTTTTTATAAAAAACGGTGCATATTCGAATTTTTGATTCTGTATTAACCTTAAACCCATAACCTTCCACCCATTTAACTCATTTATTGTGCTCTCGGAGTACATGGCCATCCCGCCAAAGCGGGATTATGTATTTCCTTTTGTATACGTTTCCTAACGGCAACGAAAGTAGAAGTGGTTGGATTCGAACTTCCATAAAATGGAAGTCGAATGCTAACTTGCAAGAACATAAACGTAACTACACACCCCGGCATGGGGTGTGTAGTTAGTTGTGCTCTCTTGAGTGCATAGCCGCTTCGCTATGCATTTCCTATAGTAATAGTTGCCGAAGGCAACTTATTGAATAGGTGGTCAGGTTCGAGCTTCCGTAGAAACGGAAATCGAATCTGACTCACAAAAGTGTGAATACAACAAACCCCACCGTAATGGTGAGGTTTGTTGATTTGTGCTCTCGGAGGGATTCGAACCCCCAATAACAGGTTCGAAGCCTGTCGTGATATCCATTTCACTACGAGAGCGATTGTACTTACAAGTATTATCCATGAATTGTTAGCAAGCAAGCTGTATGATTGCTATTTAGCCCGTTCTAAGGCACCATAAAAAGACCAATTGTCTATGGACCTCATTGCTATCGCATTCTATATAGTGGTTCTGATCTTCTCGGTAATCGTGCATGAAGTCTCGCACGGTGCCATTGCGGACTACCTGGGTGATCCAACGGCCCGGCTTGAAGGCCGGCTCACACTAAACCCCATTTCCCACATCGACCCATTTGGCTCGGTATTGTTGCCGCTTATCATGTACATCTCAACTGGCAGCGTGTTTGGGTGGGCGAAGCCAGTTCCATACAACCCATACAATTTAAAAAATCCCAAAAGTGGGGCAGCGTTAATTGCCGCGGCCGGGCCGGCAAGCAACTTATTACTCGCCATTATTTTTGGTTTTGCGCTCAAAAGCTCAGCAGCATTAGGCATCTCCCCAGCCCTTGCCCAGGCATTTGCCACTATTGTATACACTAACGTGTTGTTGGCCGTGTTTAATCTCGTGCCCATCCCGCCACTGGATGGTTCGAAACTTTTATTCGGCTTGCTTCCCAACACTACCTTTGGCTGGCAAATTCAAAACACCCTGGAGCGTGCCGGCATTTTCTTGTTACTTATTTTCATCCTCTGGGGCTTCCCACTTATTCAACCTATTATCCAGAGGATTTTTTATATTCTTGCCGGATAATTAAGGGAGGGTATGGGGTTTAGCCAACGGCCAATAGCTTTAAAACAAATTGAATACACGATAGATCCCGGATCTATGTCCGGGATGACAGAAAGGATATTTAAATCCGCAATACTCAATCCGCAATTGCATTTCCTTGTCTTGCCTATACCCTAAACCCTACTGGCTATTGGCTAGTGAGGTTTGACAGTATTGACCGTATTTATTACTATTCCATATACAAAAGGCACCTATGCCAACACTGCATCAATTAGTGAAAAAAGGCAGAAAGCCGTTGACTTCTAAATCAAAGTCACCGGCGCTTTCGTTTTACCATAACACCATCCACAATAAGCCGGTGTATTCAGCGTCTCCATTTAAGCGCGGCGTCTGCTTGAAGGTGTTTACCATGACCCCGAAAAAGCCAAACTCGGCAATCCGCAAAGTATGCCGCGTTCGTCTCACTAACGGCATGGAAGTCACAGCTTACATCCCTGGCGAAGGCCATTCGCTTCAGGAACACTCAATCGTAGTTATTCGCGGTGGTCGTGTAAAAGACTTGCCGGGTGTGCGCTACCACGTATTGCGCGGCGTACTCGATACTGGTGGTGTTGCAAACCGCAAACAGCAGCGTTCCAAGTATGGCGCCAAACGGCCAAAAGCAGCAAAGTAATTTATTTCCATGCGTAAAAAAAGAATTTATCAAAAAAATACCAACCCAGACATCAAGTTTAATCGCGTTGATGTAAATCGGTTCATTTGTTTTGTCATGAAGGATGGCAAAAAGTCCACAGCTGAGCGTGTTGTATATGGAGCGTTTGATGAAGTCAAAAAACAAACCAAGGAAGAGGGAATTGCTATTTTTGAAAAAGCCTTAGAAACCGCAGCTCCATTGGTTGAAGTAGTATCACGCCGCGTGGGTGGTGCCAACTACCAGGTGCCGCAAGAAGTCGCCCCTGAGCGCAAGTTCGTGTTGGCCTGCCGCTGGATCATCGGTGCTGCTCGTGCAAAAAAAGGTAAACCAATGCACCAAAAACTCGCTGAGGAGTTTATTGCTGCTTCCAAAAATGAAGGTTCGGCTATTAAAAAGAAGCAGGACATGCACAAGATGGCCGAAGCAAACCGTGCGTTTGCCCACTTTGCCCGCACTCGTACCACCAATTCAGCCTAGGCAGATACAGAATATGCACGTTGCATATTCTTTGTGTTTTATTCATAATGTGGTAACTGTTTTGTCGCCGTATTCATAATTACTTTATACTCACTATTATTTACTTTTTGTATGCGTAGCTACCCCTTAGAAAAAATCAGAAACATCGGTATTATCGCCCACATTGACGCGGGCAAAACCACGTGCAGTGAGCGCGTGCTTTTTTATACTGGCGTAGCGCATAAAATTGGTGAAGTGCACGAAGGTGATACTGTAATGGACTGGATGGAACAAGAGCGTGAGCGTGGCATTACCATAACATCCGCCGCAACCACTGCGTTCTGGACCCCAACGTACGCTAAGGGTGACAAAAAACTCGAGCATCGCATCAACCTCATCGACACCCCAGGCCACATTGATTTTACCGTTGAAGTAAAACGCTCGCTGCGTGTACTCGATGGCGCTGTTGTGGTGTTTGACGGTGTAGCAGGTGTGGAGCCACAGTCAGAAACCAACTGGCACTACGCCGACGAATACAAAGTACCTCGCGTATGTTTTATTAATAAGCTCGACCGCCTTGGGGCAAGTTTCAAGCGAAGTTTTGACTCCATTGTTGACCGCCTTACGAAAAATGCCATTCCTGTGCAGCTTCCCATTGGCGCTGAGGGTAATTTTTCAGGTGTCATTGACCTGATTGTTATGAAGGCCTATGAGTTCCAAGGCGAACATGGCGAAAAAATTATAGAAATTCCCATTCCCGCTGATATGGCAGATGAGGTGAAAGCCGCTCGCGAAGCACTCATTGAAAAAATCGTAGAAACCAACGATGCCGCTATGGAGCGCTACTTAGCTGGCAACGAACCAACGCAAGACGAAATGAAAAAGATTTTGCGCGCGGGCGTTATTGCCAACACCATCGTTCCCGTGTTGTGTGGTTCAGCATTAAAAAACAAAGGTGTGCAATTCATGCTCGATGCCGTTATTGACTATCTTCCATCGCCGCTTGATATGCCCCCGTTGAAAGTAACCAATGTAGATACCGGTGAAATCATTCCAACCGAAGTATCTGATTCTCACTCATTTGTAGGGTTAGCATTTAAAATCGCTGCCGATCCATACGTGGGTTCTCTGACGTACTTCCGCAACTACACCGGAGTTCTCAAGAAAGGCTCGTACATTTTTAACAGCGCAAAAAACCAGCAGGAACGCGTAAGCCGTATCGTGCGTATGCACGCCAACCAACGCGAAGAAGTAGACGAAATCTACGCTGGTGAAATCGCCGCTCTGGTAGGTATGAAAAACACCACCACTGGTGACACATTGTGTGACCCCGAGCATCCGGTGATGTTGGAGAAGATCACATTCCCAGAGCCAGTTATTGGTATTCGTATCGAGCCAAAAACCAAAGCCGACCAGGAGAAAATGGGCACTGCCTTGCGCCGCTTGGCCGAAGAAGATCCAACCTTCCGCGTAGCAGGAGACGCCGAAACGGGCGAAACCATTATCTCTGGCATGGGTGAGTTGCACTTGGAAATTATCGTGGATCGCATGAAGCGCGAATTTAACGTAGAAGCCAATGTGGGTCGACCACAGGTTGCCTACCGTGAAACCATCACCGGTGAAGCCGAAGCCGAAGGCAAGTTCATTCGCCAGTCTGGTGGTCGTGGTCAGTACGGTCATGCCAAAATCCGCATCAAGCCAAAAGAGCGGGGAACTGGGTTTGAATTTATCAATGCTATCAAGGGTGGTGCCATTCCAAACGAATTTATTCCAGCCGTTGAAAAGGGTATTAAAGAAGCCCTCGACCGCGGTATCCTTGCCCACTACCGCGTGGTAGATGTTGAAGTCACCTTGTGGGATGGTTCATACCACGATGTCGACTCTTCAGAAGCAGCTTTCAAAATCGCCGGCTCTATGGCGTTCCAGGAAGCAGCGAAAAACGCCAAGCCAGTTATCCTTGAGCCGATCATGAAAGTGCAGATTTTAGTACCGCTTGATTTCTTGGGTGAAGTCACCGGCGACGTGAACTCCAAGCGTGGCAAAATTGAGTCCATTGAAGACCGCGCCAACATTAAAGTAGTAAACTGCACGGTGCCGCTTTCCGAAATGTTCGGCTATGCCACACAGATTCGTTCCATCAGCCAAGGCCGCGGCAGCTTCTCTATGGAATTTGACCATTACGAACCAGCCCCGAAAAACGTTGAGCAGCAGATTGTAGAAGGGAAGAAGAAATAAGAGGCAAGCC
>CAZXZC010000039.1:0-5306 GCA_964645125.1 uncultured Candidatus Saccharibacteria bacterium
ACACCACAAAAGAAAAATAATTCAAAGATGACAATTTGTAGTGGGTGTGCTTTGGGGAGAAATTTTGAAAATTTTACCTGTGGATAACTTAAAAAACACATAGAAAATATGGTTTTTGATTTCGTTTGCAAAGGATTTTTCGTAGGGTAAAATTGTTGCACATACTACTATGAATTCACCAACAAAAATTAGGAAACGCGATGGAAAAGAAGTCAATTTTGAGGTGAAAAAAATAAGTAGCGCGATGCGCAAAGCATTCTTTGCGCTGGGAGTTCCAATTCCAGAAGAAAAGTTGCAAGCACTTTCTGATTCGGTACTTGAAAGCATTAGTGGCACTGCCGCGCAGGGGCACGTGGTAACGGTTGAGGAGGTGCAAAACGTGGTAGAAAAAGCCTTGATGCTCAACGGCTATTTCGATGTGGCAAAAGCCTACATTTTGTATCGCTACGAGCACGCAAAAAAACGCGAAGAAGAGGTGATTCACAAAATTGAGGAGAATATTTTAAACGTAGTCAAGCGCGATGGCACACCTCAACGATTTTCACTCGATAAGGTTCGCACCTATGTGATGGGATTTGCGGATAGCTTTGGCGCTGCTATTGATGTGGAGGCAATTGTGGAGCAAACACAACGCGAGGTATATGACGGCATTGGTACGGCTGATGTGCGAAAAGCAATCATCATGGTGGTTCGTTCCATGATAGAGCGCGACCCAGCCTACACCCGCCTAGCGGCACGAATGCTTCTAGATTCTATTTACCAGGAGGTTATTGGGCATGACAAAATTGACTACCCAAACTTTAAAAAACAACACGCGGATCAGTTTCGTACGTGCTTAGAGCATGGGGTTTCCATCGGCCGGCTAGACAAGCGACTTTTGGATTTTAATGTTGATGATTTAGCAACGTATTTAGATACGGAGCATGACCATTTGTTTGATTATTTAGGCCTGCAAACACTGCATGATCGGTACTTTTTGCGCGATGATGACACGAAGCAACTACTCGAGACTCCTCAAATGTTCTGGATGCGCATTGCCATGGGTACGGCACTTTTGGAAAAGCCGGATAGCCGCGAGTACTGGACGAAGGAGTTTTACCGCATTATGAGCCAGTTTTATTACACGCCGTCTACTCCAACACTCTTTCATGCGGGAACCCCCAAACCACAGCTGTCCTCGTGCTACCTCAACACGGTTCCTGATTCGTTAGATGCAATCTTTAAGAGTTACTCAGATAATGCCCAACTTTCAAAGTGGTCGGGAGGTATTGGCACTGACTGGACCCCACTACGCGGCACTGGAGCGTTTATTAAGGGCACCGGGGTTGAGAGCCAAGGGGTGATTCCATTTTTGAAGATTGCCAATGATGTAACGGTAGCAATTAATCGCTCGGGTCGCCGACGCGGAGCAGCCTGCGTGTATTTGGAAACATGGCACTATGACCTCCCCGATTTTTTGGAGCTACGCAAAAATACTGGTGATGAACGCCGACGTACGCATGACATGAATACCGCAAACTGGATTCCCGACTTGTTCATGCAACGAGTTCGTGATAACGGCCAGTGGACACTGTTTTCACCTGATGAAACACCTGATTTGCATGATTTGTATGGTGCGGCATTTAAGACGCGGTATGAATACTACGAGGCTCAGGCAGATGCGGGAAAGATTAAACTTTTCAAGCGTATGCCGGCCACGGATTTATGGAAAAAGATGCTGGCCATGTTGTTTGAAACAGGGCATCCGTGGATTACTTGGAAAGACCCTTCCAATATTCGTTCGCCACAAGACCATGTGGGCGTAGTTCACAATTCCAACCTGTGCACGGAAATTACCCTTAACACCTCCGCGGATGAAACAGCGGTATGCAACCTTGGATCACTTAATTTTGCAAAATTCGTAGCGGGGCGATCATTTGACAACAATCTCGTTGGATCGGTTGTCAAAATTGCCATGCGCATGCTGGACAATGTGATTGATATCAACTTTTACCCAACCGAAGATGCCAAGCGTTCCAATATGCGTCACCGGCCGGTTGGCTTGGGTTTGCGTGGGCTTCATGATGCTCTCTACCTGCTTGATATTGATTTCGATTCGCAGGATGCGGTTGAGTTTTCAGATCGCAGCATGGAGGTGGTTTCGTATTACGCCATTTTAGCCTCGAGTGAATTGGCAAAAGAACGCGGCACCTACCAAACATACAAGGGTTCAAAGTGGGATCGAGGTCTTTTCCCTCAAGACACTATTGATTTGCTCGAAAAAGAGCGGGGCGAGGCGATTGTATTGCCACGCGGAGGTCAGCTGGATTGGACCACGGTACGCGATCATGTGAAGCAGTACGGCATGCGTAACTCCAACACCATGGCTATTGCTCCAACAGCAACAACCGCCAACATCGTAGGCTGCATTCCAACGACCGAACCGATTTATGCCAACTTGTACGTAAAGTCAAACCAAGCAGGGGACTTTGTGGTGGTAAATGACTACCTGATTGAAGATCTGAAGAAATTAAACTTATGGAATTCAGATATGCTCAAAAAATTAAAGTTCCATAATGGCAGTATCCAACAAATTCCAGAGATTCCGCCTGAGCTGCGTCGCAAATACAAAGAAGTATTTGAGGTTGACTCAAAGTGGCTGGTGGAGGCGGCGGCACGGCGCGCAAAATGGATTGATCAGTCACAATCCTTGAATATTTTCTACCGTGGCACATCGGGTAAAGATGTTTCGGAAATTTATATGCTTGCATGGCGACTGGGCTTGAAGACCACCTATTACCTCCGTACGCTTGCAGCCTCGCAGGTTGAAAAATCCACAATCTCAACAGCTGAATTTGGCTCAACTCATCAACGTACCAACGAGTCGCCAAAACATTCAGCTGAAGCAGTGGCTCCGGTGAGTGTACCGGCTGTAGCAGTTGCGACAGTTGCCACCACCCTTGCGGCAACACCCGTGGTGGCGCAAACGGCCAGTACGGCTACTTCAACCACTCCCACTATTACTGCCAGCCAGGCAAGCTTCCGCGCCGACTCCTACCACATGCCGGATGCGGCAACCATTGCTCGGGTGCTTGCCGGGGAAGAAGCAGGGGTTTGTGAATCCTGCCAAGCTTAGCGTATACTTAGCTTTCATATGCCAATTATTAAATCTACCGAACCAGTTGATATCAACAAGCGTCGTATTATAAACGGCGGCGAAGCAGACGTAATGCAGTTGTACCCAATGCGTCACACGTTTGCCTGGACTGCGTATAACACCGGAAACGCGAACCACTGGCTGCCGACGGAGATTTCGATGCAAAAAGACATTGAGCAGTGGCGCTCGAGCACCTTTTTGACCGCTGATGAACGCCGTGCCTTTGAAACAGTGCTTGGCTTTTTCACGACTGCGGATTCTATTGCAGCCAATAACGTAGTACTTGCATTGTATAAACACATCACCAGCCCCGAATGCCGCATGTATTTGTTGCGCCAGGGGTACGAAGAAGCAATCCATACACACTCATACCAGTACATTGTGGAGTCGTTGGGCATGGATGAGGGTAAGATTTTTAACATGTACCGCGAGGTAGAGGCAATCTACAACAAAGACAACATGGTATTAACCTTGAACGAAGGTATTTTTGACCCGATGTTTAAAACGGGTACGTTTGAAAACGACCAGAAGTTTTTGGAGAACTTGATTGTGTTCTCGCTGATTTTGGAGGGAATTTTCTTTTATAGCTCGTTTGCGGTGATGTTTGGGTTTCAACGGCAGAACAAACTTACCGGGTCAGCCGAGCAGATACAGTACATCATGCGTGACGAATCACAGCACCTGAATTTTGGCATCAACATGATCAACACCATAAAACAAGAACAGCCAGAGTTATGGACGCTAGAATTTCAACAGCATGTGGTGGACTTGGTGGCGCGAGCTACAAAACTAGAATACACGTTTGCGCAAGAAGTATTTCCGAAAGGTATTTTTGGCATGAATGCGGCTGGGTTTAAACAGTATATAGAGCATATTGCCGACCGGCGTTTAGAGCGCGTAGGGTTGAAACCAATTTTTAACGTAGAAAACCCATTCCCGTGGATGAGTGAGGCGATTGATTTATCGAAAGAAAAGAACTTTTTTGAAACTCGTGTAACAGAGTATAAAATAGGCGGCCAACTGGATTGGTAAAAAAATCCCACCCGAGAAAAACCCGGGTGGGAAGCACACAATCTTGAAAATGGAGGCGATTTAGCCGGGGTATACTGCCACAAATGGGGTCCAGCATTTTTTCTCCATACCATACATCTGCCCAATACCATCTATCCACGTACTGTTTTGCTTGTTGTACGCCAAATAGCGCACAACCAAGGAGGGCAATTTCAACTCCATTTTTTTTTGAGAACCATATTCTGTACCCAGAAAATAGATTGCTTTTCCTTCTCTTGCTATCAATTTCCAGGCATCAGGAATTTCTGCCTGATGACTTATCAAATAATCCAGAACGCAGGCATTGGCAAGTCTTGCGGGATTTGCGTTTTGCATTTTTTTGTAATCTTCCAGATTTATTTGCTGCGCACAATTGTATTGAAGCAATCTGCTTTCAAATGCTGACGCTTGTACGTGTTTAGTAATTATAAACCCCTCAGGAATAAACGGCTCACCAGCACAGCTAATCACACCCGAGTTGTACACCACACGTGCCAAACCCTTCGAGATAGCCAATGCGTCTGCCAAGACCATTGGATGCTCGGCTATCATATTTAAGGCCATGGGATACAAGCCCTGTTTAACCGCACTGTCGCACAGCTTGTTGGCTAAGCCAATTGAAATGGTAGGATAGGACATTTCTGACACTCCTTTGGTAAAGCCGACTATCTTTTTCAGATGTTGTCGGGCGTATTGTGAAGCGTTTTGCGTAACGAAACAAAACGAAAAAACTTTCACCAGGCTACGCGTAGTATCTTGCATTGTCAATAACCTACCAGGGGAATGGAGCGCCGCCTGGGGCTTGAAAAAATGCTGTAAATTCAGTATTATTTGCCTATAAGGCCGGGTTTTTAATTACTTTAATTTTAATGAAATTTTTATCTGTTTTTGCGTATAGCGCCCTTGTGGCGGTTCTTTTCTGCTCCTCGGTGTTTTTGGCGACTGCTCATGCAGCAACGCCGAGCGTGTCGTTTACGGCCAATAGCGCTGATTATGTGGCTATTACCGTCACTGGCGACGCCAATTCAACGGTAATTCTCTATTACACCCCGGTTGGGGGTGGCAGTGTACAAAACCGAAACCTTGGAACAACCAATAGCTCTGGCTACTTTTCAACTAC
>CAZXZC010000040.1:0-5288 GCA_964645125.1 uncultured Candidatus Saccharibacteria bacterium
CTCACGGTATTTTTTGCCACCCACGACCCAACAACCCTAAACCAACAAGGCGCCGATTTTGGCACCCAGTACCGGTCGGTTGTTTTGTATACGAGTGAAAAGCAAAAAGAAGAGACTGAAAAGTTTATTGCCGAATTAAATGAAGCCCCTGACGGCCACACAGTAGTGACTGAAGTTGCGCCGCTTTCGGTGTTTTATGAAGCCGAAGACTATCACCACAACTACTTTAAAAACAACACCGACGCCCCATACTGCCAAGCCGTCATATCGCCAAAACTTAAGAAATTGAAAGATCGCTTTAATGCCTTATTGAAAGCGAGTAACTAACTGGTGTATAGTAATGCCTATAAGCGTCGAATATATAAAAATTTAATCTACTCAATATGTCAGACGAAATGATGAACAACGGCCAACAGCCAATGGAACCTGCACAGGGCGGAAGCTGCACTGGCGAGCACAAAGAAGGTGAGATGAAAAAGGAAGACACCAAGTGTGAAGGCAAGAAAGAAGAAGGTGCTAGCTGTAAGAGTGACGCCGCTCCTGCTCACACCGACGGCGCCGCAATGTAAAATATCCAAAAGATATGATACTAAAAACTCCTTGCCGATAGGCGGGGAGTTTTTGATTTTCGTGAAGCTCGCCCGTATGATGAGTTGTATGGACTCCAAAATTCCAACCCTCCAAGAAGTAGACGCATACCCAGTACCAGACCTGCTCATTCCGCGTGTAGCCCGCGTAAATAACATTCCAGAAGAATTTGCGGCAGGCTTAGTCAAAGAAGCAAAGCGAATGCTGTATTTGTGCGTAGCAGCCGATATGACTATTGCACCTTCCGACCGCGTGGATTGGGCATGGCATGAGATGCTTATGTTTACCCGCTTTTATCGTAGTTTCGCCGATTTTATCGGTGGCTTTATTCACCATGACCCGAACCCACCTACCGATGATGACATGCATAAAGAAACCTGGGAGGAAATTCAAAAAACGTTAGGTATGCCTCGCCGTGGCACCGACACATATAACGCAACCAAGGCTGGCTACGAAAAGCAGTTCGGCGAAAAACCAAACCCATTGTATTGGCCATAAGAAAGGGTAGTGAGTAGGGTATAGCTAACAGTGAGAAAAAGAAGAGGATGACAAAAGATACTGCGGTGATATAGTGTGAACTAGAAAGACTTGTGCTAAGTATTTCTACAACTAAAAACGGGTGAGGTGAGGTATGAAACGATTTGTGTACTACGCGGAAATCCCATTGTTGTATGTATTTGTGTTGCTGATACTCTGGTGCGTACCAAAAGAACTTCGATTGCTGGCAACACTAACTTTGTTTGCCTATGTGGGATGGAGTTGGAAAATGGCGGGGGATACGGCACGCACACTTGGGTTGCGACCAAGTAACCTGTTGGATGGATTGAGTGTGGCAGCGTGCATCGTGTTGGCGAATGTAGGTATTGTTACATGGATTCACAATCAGTGGTGTCCAACGGCCGGGAGTAATTGGGGTGCTCGAGGTATCTGCCTGAGTGCCGCTATATATTTTCTTTGGGCACTTGCACAACAACTGCTTGTATGTGGATATTTTGCCAACAGAATATTCTATGCAACAAAAAGTACGTATCTCATGTGTTGGGGAACAGCGCTTGCATTTTCTCTTGCGCATTTTCCCAACGGAGTGCTCATGGCGCTTACGTTTGTAAATGGCGTATGTTGTGCGCTATTTTTCAGGCGCTATCGCAATCTCTATGTCATAAGCACAATGCATGTGTTGGTTGCGGTGTATTCCTTTATGCTTTTCCCATACGCATGGCACCACGGCTTCCGTATCGGAAGGGGATACTGGTATTAAGCAAAAAAAGTCTCGAGTATGATGCGCTCATTGCACTCGAGACTTTTTATTTTGCCGGTAAATATAGCGGGCCATAGGTGGCGATAGTTGCGCCACTGGTATTTTGTGCCTCAAGTTTGTAATACCAAGAACGCGAAAATGAATCATCCACAACACGAAGAAAATTAACACCGCTCCCATACGCGTAATCTCGTGCGAACAATTGTTCGTATCCACTACTCTGTGCTTGGCTGCGCGACACCACAACTCGTACTGCCGTAGCTGGCATATTTTGCCACCCAATTTCAATACCCGCGTCAGCATACACTACCCAGAACGGGTCGGTGGGGTAGGCGGTCGAGACACCCACAATAGGTTGACCGTCGGGAGTGTAGTAAATAGCAGGCGGCGTTGAGGTGGTGGTTGAAGTGGTGGAATGAATAGGCGGAGAAGAGCTAGCCGTGGATGTTGGGGTGGTGGATGTGGGTGGTGTTGAAGTGGGTGTCGTGGAGGGGGTTGATGTGGACGATGAAGGTGGAGTACTCGGCGGTGTGCTTGTAGGGGCTGTTTGTGTAGTACTGGTACCAGAGGTATAGATGATTGTCCCGGAAGTGTTAAGTATTTGAAAGTAATAGGTGTAGTCGGTTGACCCGCCAGACGTGCCCAAAAGCAAATCAATAAATCCACCCTTTTTATCTTTGTTTTCTAGAGCCACTCGTTTCCACTCTACCCATTTTGGATTTTCTGGAGAAAGTCGATACACCACTATCGTTTCTGCCCCACCAAACAATCGTCTCCATGCCAATGTTACGTACCGTTTGCTTTTGGCATATATGCCAATGGCCGGCCCGGAATCTTCTTGCTGTTCTGCCTGGCGTTGTGCCTGGGGGGTAATAGCGCTATTAAATGCATAATACAGCGCCACAACTCCAACTACAATCGCCACAATTAAAATCACAATATAAACTTTTATCAGTTTTGCACCCATGCTATATTCTTACTATACAGTATATACAATAAAACATTTGATCTAAGATCATAGCAACCAAAATAAATCCTTATGAATTTTGAATCAATCCACTCAGGGTTTCATGACCAGGAGACACCTCCTATCCCACCCAGTGAAGCGGAAACGTTGGCTGATGATGGAAATAAAACTAATACTTCACATAGAAAAGAAGGGGCTACTACAAGCAATAAACGTATTAAGCCAGGAGCTCAGGAGGATCTAGCGTATTTCCAAAATGATGCAACTCGATTTTTTGAAACAATCCATGTAACAGAAGCTGGAGAAGAGCGGAAATTAACCCGTGAAGAAATCGAGCAGATCATCGCGACCCATGAACCAGTTGAAATATTACCCCTCAAAGGAGGGCAAGACATCGCGCAGCTGGTAGAGTTGCGTGATGATGGATCGATTCTATTTAAACCAACGTCGACAGAATTGGGAATACACAGGGATAATATTGAGCAAGAAACATACGCACAGCGTGAACGTGCCGCCTATGTGGTTGATAAGTTTTTCAATTTTAATCTTGTACCAGAAACAGTGATTCGAGAAGTGGGGGGCAAAATTGGAAGCGCTCAGCGGTTTATACCAGACACGTCTACGGCTTTCGATGCTTCATATTATATTCCAGACGCAGCATATTCACTGCTCGCGTTGTTTGATTTTATCATTTGGAATAATGATCGACACGAAAACAATGTATTAGTTCCAAATGAAGAGCCTGAACCTGAAAAAATGGCTCAAAATCTTAAGGCGATTGACAACAGTCTAAGCTTTGGCAAAGAAGCATTGCGCTCTCTAGGGGATATCGTTGGCAGTGAATTAGAGGGGGTTATGTTTGATGAACGCGTTGTTGAAAGAATCCAAGAAGTAGCCGATTCACCGGAATTACAGCAACAACTCGAATCTCAACTTCAAGAATTATTGAATGCAAAAGAAATAGAGGCACTTATGGCAAGAATTCAAGAAGCAGCTTGGCTCTTTGATGGAGAAAACACTATTTCTCCAGCACAACATGGGTCATGGTTTCCAAAATTTAAACCAGACTTCAAACCCCGACAAATAAGAAATGAATACATACATTGACATTCACAAAAAAGATAGTATTATAAAAAAAGAACATACCTTTTAGGAGGAGCAATGAAGAAACAAGTTGAGATCTACAAAATAATAGATGGTTCGCAGCAGTGCATTTTACGCCTGTTGCTTTCTCAAGATGGAAATATGATTTACGAATTTCCTTTTAGTGAAAATGAAGGTCAAAGATTGGTCCAGAAATTGAAAGAAAAAGGAATCAAGAATTATGATCCTAACGCTACAAAAAATAGCCTGTATCCTGTTGACGGAATGTTGTTTTTGCAACAGCTTAAAAATAACTTCCACTCAGGGTATTTAAATGCCACTGAAATCATGGATGTTGAGTAAGTCGCTCTAATCTTTGCAGTAGCTAAACAAAAATCCCCGGCACCTAACATGTAGGTATCGGGGATTTACATATGTAGTTCAGATTTGGACTACATCTTTTTCGATTCCAGAGAAGCCAAACAATTTCGTTGGCATGCGTCACAAACCATAATGTGTTCGCGTGTTAGCTCGTACGGCAACCCTCCTCCTCTACTTGCTAAAGCTTTTAAATATTATTGCAGTTTAGTGCAAATCTAAGCAACGCCTGTCGCGGTACATTCAATGCTAATCACGGGCATAGGGGTGGTCTCCAATGGCCATTGGAGTGGTGGTGGAATAAACGTTGCGGCAGAAGAGAACATATCCAATTCCGGCATACATACCCCATATTCAATCCGTAGAAACTATCTACGGAAAAAGGTTTGAGAAATTAAACAACTAAAACACCAAACGCTAAAATTCAGCGTAGCGAATGTCCTTTTAAAAATCAATTCCTCCACAGGTGCCAAAGTGTGTAACGAGCAACAACAGTGATATAATTCATGTATGCGCGACATCAAGACGCTTGAACTTGCTATAGAACGCCAATTAGTGCGTCCCTTAGAAGATATTTCCATTGTAAATTTGGTGGATATGTTTGTAGAATACGCATTCATTAGCGGTGCCTCCGATGTACACATTCAACCAGAAAGAGAAAGTGTGCGAATCCGTTTTCGTGTAGATGGAATATTACGTGATATCTTTGAAAAAATTCGCGTCTCACGCGATCTGCACCAAGAAATTATTTCTCGTATCAAAGTAATGTCAGGCCTGCGCACGGACGAACATTTGAGTCCACAAGACGGTCGCTTTCGCAGTCAAATTGAAGGAGTCGGGGACGTCGATGTGCGCGTATCAATTGTGCCCACATACTATGGCGAAAACGCAGTATTCCGCGTGCTTGCTGAAACCCACTCATACAAAATGGAAGATTTGGGGTTCGCGCCGCAAGATCTTAAAAAAGTACGACAAGCTATAACCAGGCCGTACGGAATGATTTTGGCCAACGGC
>CAZXZC010000041.1:0-5252 GCA_964645125.1 uncultured Candidatus Saccharibacteria bacterium
AAAGATCACTTCGAAAAAGTATCCGCCGTAACCGTTATGGAACAAGAAGAAAAGTCACCAAAGAAATCGAAAGCAAAAAAATAATCTACTGTTATGCAACACCATAAAAAAGGCCGAACATTTGGCAGAATAAAAGGCAGACGTGCTTCTTTCGTGCGCAACCTCGCCAGCGACCTCATTCGCACCGGCCGCATCGAAACCACCCTCATCCGCGCCAAGGCAATCCGCCCGGTGGTGGAGAAGTTGGTCACCACTGCCAAAAAGCAAGATTTAGCCGCACGCCGCTTGCTCATTAGTCGCCTTCACAGTGCCGTGCTCGCGGAGCGTTTGATTCGCGAAATCGCCCCTCGCTACGCAACGCGCGCCGGTGGATACTTGCGTATTATAAAGTCAGGCAAAACACGAAAGCGCGATGCCGCCCCTGTCGCCACCATTGAATTTGTATAAAATCATATGAAATCCTACACCATTGATGCAAAAGCAAAGCGTTTGGGCCGATTAGCTACTGAAGTAGCTCATTTGTTGCAGGGCAAACAGCTCGTAGACTACAAGCCAAACGCCGTAGCCGACGTAAAAGTAACCATTAAAAACGCTGGCCATGTCGAGATTGGTGGCACAAAAGAAACCCAAAAAGTATACTACCGCCACACTGGCTACATGGGTCATTTGAAAGAAAAAACATACCAGCAAAAGTTTGCCAAAAACCCGGCCGAAGTCGTGCGCGAGGCAGTGCGCCGCATGTTGCCAAAGAACTTCCTGAACCAGAAGCGCATGAACAACCTCATATTCACGAACGATTAATTTCTTAAATACCTATTTCCTATGGCTACCAAGACCACAAAAATGACACAGTACACTGAAGCAGTAGGCCGTCGCAAAACCGCGATCGCCCGCGTGCGTTTGAGCAGTGGTACTGGCGTTACCATAAATGGCAAGCCACTCGAAAAGTACTTCGTGCTCCCCAAGCTTGCCGACAAAGCAGTAGCCGCTTTGCAAGAAATGAAGATGAAAGACAAATACCAAGTATCAGCCCAGGTAAAGGGCGGTGGCATTAACGCCCAGTCAGAAGCCGTGCGACTTGGTATTGCCCGGGCTTTGGCAACAGGCGATGAGGGTATGCATAAAACCCTTCGCATCGTAGGGTTGTTAACCCGCGACTCACGCAAAGTTGAGCGCAAGAAGTATGGATTAAGAAAAGCTCGCCGAGCACCACAGTGGGCCAAGCGCTAAAGCATTTCAAAAAATACCTCTTCAAGAGGTATTTTTTTACAAAAGAAGCAAAGCAAGTATAGAAATTGACAAATATTTTAATAAGTGATATAGTAGAAAAAATGATCAAGAATCCAATCATTCTCTATATTCGCACACGACACCAGAATACCAACGTGGTAGCAGGTACGCGCACCGCCACCAAAGGGGGATTTTTGGTTCTTCAACATCGGCAACGCATCTTTGATTTTCAAGTAACATAATTTTATTACCTATTTGAAACCAACAATGCCTTGCTGAAAACGCAAGGCATTGTTTTTTAACAATTTAAGAACACAACAAAAGGAGGTAGGGTAGTGAAACAAGTAAATCCACTTTGGCATCTGTTTGCCACAACCTGGCGCTATTCACTAGGGAACCGTCACAAAATAGTGTGGTATTGGGTCATGTTTATTGCCGCGGAAACAATGGGGTTAATTCTCTATCCGATGGTGATGGCAAAAATAATCGATGTCATCCAAAAGCAAGGCATTACTACAGAAAGCATCAAAATTCTGTTAGTGTTACTTGCGTGTACATCGGCAATAGACATTGTCTTTTGGTCGCTCCATGGACCTGCCCGGCTTATTGAAGAAGCCAATGCCTTTAAGGCGCGTGCAAACTATCGAAAGGATCTCTTGAAAGGTGTTATGACACTGCCAATGAAATGGCATATCGAGCACCATTCTGGCGATATCATCGATAAAATCGAGAAAGGAACAGGAGCATTGTTTCAGTTCTCAAAAAACGGGTTTCAAGTAATTTATGCTGGCATTCAGCTGGTCATAAGTTATGGCATGCTCGTGTACTTTAGTTGGTCCGCGGGGTACATCGTACTTGTGATGATTCTGATCACCGCCTGGATTACCATGCGCTTTGATAAGATGCTGATTGATCATTATCGCCAGCTTAATCAAGCAGAAAACAGCGTGTCAGAAAGCATCTTTGACGCAATCAGCAACATCGCAACAATAATCATCCTTCGGGTTGAAAAACTCGTCTTTACGGCAATTGTGCGTAAAATCGAAAAACCATTTGAACTCTTTAAGCGAAACAACCGGTTAAATGAAGTGAAATGGTTTTTAACGAACATGTGTTGCAATGGTATGGCAATACTTGTACTAGGGGCATACTTTTGGCAGAACATTGGGACTGCCAATGGAGTGCTTGTCGCAAAAGTGTACATCTTGATCACATACTTGAACAAGGTGAGTGATTTGTTTTTCAAGTTCACCAGTATGTATGGCGAAATTCTTCAGCAAAGGGGCAAGATTGCCAACGCCGAAGAACTATCGATCGAATTTAGAGAAGAAAACTTTACCAATCATGTATTGCCAGAGAACTGGAAAAACCTAGAGATTAAAGATTTGAACTTCTCTCATTGTACCGAGGGAGAAACGAGCCTTCATCTCAAGAATATTTCACTGACAATACAACGCGGAGACCGAATTGCTCTTGTTGGTAAAAGTGGCAGCGGCAAGAGCACGTTGATGAGTATAATGCGCGATTTGTACCAACCACAAAGCATAACACTCTTAGTGGATGGAAAACCCATCTCTGGTTTTGATGGTATTAGTCGAGCAATTACGCTTATACCTCAAGATCCGGAAATACTTGCAACAACCCTGGGTGAAAACATCACTATGGGGGCAGGCTACGAGCTTATGTTTGTACAAAGATTTGTTGATATGGCTTGCTTTGCAGAAGTAGTTGATGGATTACCAAACCGTCTCGATTCCTCGATAAAAGAAAAAGGAGTGAACTTAAGTGGTGGTCAACAGCAACGGCTCGCCCTTGCTCGTGGACTTCTTGCCTGCGATGGAAAAGATATCGTGCTTCTTGATGAACCAACAAGTAGTCTGGACACGGCAACGGAGATGCAAGTCTATCAGAACATCTTTCGAGGATTTACTGGTAAAACAATCATCTCTTCAATTCACCGCCTCCACCTTCTGCCACTTTTTGACCTCATTTACTTCATGGATGATGGTCAAATCACTGCCTCAGGTACCTTGACTGAGTTGTTGCATACCTGCCCCGAATTTCAGGAGTTATGGCAGCAGTATAATCAACATCATCAAGAGGCCACCGCATGAACTATAGAACCGCCAACGCTTACGGCTGCGGCGGTTTTTTATATCCCGATAGATCAGATTTTTTAAAACTCATATTTCACCAGCGCGCCATCGCGGATCATGTACAACGCATTTGTTTTTATATCATACGCGCTGTGCGTGCCTACCCCCACTTCATCAAACCCCTGCAGTAGAGTATCTTTTGTGTCTAACAGTCGCACCGTGCCATCGTCGAAGGTTGCAAACACGTGCTGGTTGTCGCTGTGCCAGGCAAGGTTTACAATATGCGGCGATTGAGCAAACGGGAATGAAACCGATAACGTCTTTTCGTTGAGGGCGATAAGTTCAATTGTCTTTTGTGTCGCCGCCAGCACAAACCCACGGTTTGGCGAAAAGGCAAAGGCATGCACCTCCGTTGCGATTTTGGTTGCGGTGCGTGACCCAAGGTTAAACAGGTATAATTCGCCAGTGTCTTGCAGCAGTGCAGCCGTACTATTGTTTAAGAGGGTTAATTGCAATGTTTTCCCCTGTACGCTTTGGTCTATGCGCACTGACCCTGCAGCGGCCTTGGTGTGCATAGTAAGGTGCGATGTGCCGGTTCGGGGGTTATAGGTGCTCCAGGCTATAGTATCTTCAGCAAAGCTGAGGGTGTGCGGTTGGTACGTAGAGGTTGCCGTAAAGGTGGCAAGTTGTTCCTTTTCATTGGTAGAGGGCGACACCGCAAACAACTGTTGACCACTTTTCACAATCACTGAGTCTGACTCAAACGGATCAACCACAACCGGTGAATTAGTACTCGACACGCCTTGTGCCGGCACAGCTACGGCACCTAAGCGGTAGGAAAGGTGTCGGCTTGGCAGGCTCCAAATAAACGCACGGCTAGGGGTGTGGTAGCTGAGCAGGCCGTCGCCGGCGTGTGTTACTCCTAAGAGTATTGATGAAGAGGCAGTCGTGGAAGCAAAGGTAATAGTGCCATCAGTGTCTTGTGTGGCAAGCCCCGCGCCAGTCACCGCAAAATCAAAAAAAGCACCAGATGACGGGCGCACCACCTCGGTGGGTCGTAAAGGAATAAGCAATACATTTTTTACCTCAGTCACAAATGATGGCGAGACCACTACGGTGCGGTGAAAATCTTTATACCCTGCGGCAGTTAACGCCACGGCGTATCGTTTCGGGAAAAGCGTATTGATAAATGTCCCATCTTGCAAAAGCCATGACTGGTTATGAATTTCGGTATTATTCAAAAAGATGCGCGCGTCTTTGGGGGTACTGCTTACGTAAATTGCCCCTACCTTGGTGAGGCGCAGTGTCTCAAAATCAAATCGGTAGCCTTGTGAGTACAACACAAACACACCCCCAAGCACAAAAAAAAGCAGTACAAGTAAGTAAAAAACGGTGTTACGGTAGGCGGTAGTCATACACAAAAAGTAAGCCTATTATATCATAAAAATTGACATTTGGAAAGTTTTTTGATATTGAAAAGGTAATCACTTCCAATCCCGGAATTGAAGCACCTTGAAAACGAACAAAGGAGTATCAAATGGAAAAATCAGATATAAATATGCAGGCAATCGACAAGCACTTGGAAGACAGAAAAGTAGAAACGCCCCCGGTAAGGATTTTATTTTTTGCGGGGATGTTTCTTCTCATTTTCGCGCTTTCCAAACACAGTTGGTTTTTCTTTGTTGCATCATTTATCTCTATCGGCACTGCGATTGTGTTGTTTTTTTTGAACAAGCGCAGTGCGCAAACATCATAGGTAAAAAACCGCAGAGCCATCCGCCTCAAGGGTTTTTCAAAATCCTTGAGGCACGAAAGGAATATTCTATGGTCAACATGACAATAAAAAATATTGGTCCACCAATGCGGTGCGAGGTATGCCACCAGTCAGATGAGTTGCATCCTGTAACGCATGAATGTTACCGGTGT
>CAZXZC010000042.1:0-5053 GCA_964645125.1 uncultured Candidatus Saccharibacteria bacterium
ACTGAACTTCCACCAAAAGAACAAAGAAGGCCACATTAGACATTTCTTGGGATTATCCCCCAGGCGACCTAATTCATGAGGTCGCCGAATTTTATATTAATTCTAATTTTTTGGTGCGGGCGAGACGTTTTATTGCTGCTTCGCGCTTGAGGGCCTTGCTTCTCCCGTTTTGCTTTTCTTGGTATAGAAGTTTTACTGGCCGACGGGACTTGGTGTATTTGGCACCAGTTTTACTCGTGTTGTGATCCCGCAGGCGCTTTTCAATATCATTCGTTATGCCAGTGTATAAACTCCCGTCAGCGCATTTGAGGATGTATACAATATAGTGGTGCATGGAGTAGTGAGAGTCTTGATATAGTTACAAAACCATCTCCGCGCAACCATTTACTCCTCACTTTTTTTATTAAGGAAAGTTTCTACTTTTTCTACTATATCGTTTAATGGGGTATCTGATTTTACAATATACTCAACCACACCCAGACCCTGGGCTCGTGCCTTATCTTCGTCTTGGCTCAGATTTGAAACAATAAATACTGGTGGAATTTCTCCGGCTTGTTTTGCCTTTTTGATAAACTCAAATCCATTGGGCTCGGGCATAAGTATGTCTAACAATATAAGGTCAAAGTGAGCTTGTGCCAACTCAGCGAGTCCTTTTTCTCCGCCATGAGCCACTGTAACTTCAAATCCTACTGATTCCAATTTTATTCGCATTGCGTTTGCAAGCGGCTTTTCATCCTCCACAATTAGTATTTTCTTTTTACTCATATGAAGAGTATATCATCACGCTTATTCGTGCGACAAATTCTTTTTTCCTTTTTTCGCCTTCATTCCAGAAAGTGGTATGGTCACCGCAAATGTTGTACCTTTCCCCTCTGTTGAAGTAAAAGCAATGGAGCCACCAGCCTCATCAATAATAGTTTTTACAATATAGAGCCCGAGGCCAGTTCCGTCCACATCGAGGGTACGTATGTTACTGGCGCGAAATAGCTTTTTAAAAATATCTTTTTGTTGATGCGTGGGAATACCAACGCCGTTATCGATTACGCGGATTTTTAAATCTCCGGAAATATTTTTTTGGCCGTTTACTACGAATTCTAATGTTATGCTCCCACCCGATGGGGTGTACTTAGAAGCATTTGAGAGCAAATTTTGTATGATGATATGCAGTAATTGTTTATCAACTCGAATCTTGGGAATCGTTTCGGAATGGACAAATTTAAAGATTTGGCCTTTTTCGTCAAAATCTGGTTGTTGCTCTTTTATGACTGCCTGTGCAATTTTCACAACATCTTCATCGGTTGGATCGATAGAAAAGGTACCCATTTCCAATCGAGATACATTCAACAATGAGCGCACGAGCGTCATCATGCGCGTACTGGCATTTTTTATTTCTTTTACCAGTTCAAGATGCTTGCTCGACAGTGATGGTTTTTTTGAATCTAAAAGTAATTCGGTATACCAATTAATCGCAGTGAGCGGGGTGCGAAGCTGGTGGGACGCGAGCGAAACAAATTCAGTTTTCATTTTATCGATTTCTTCTTCCCTGCTCACATCCACAAACGTAAATACCACACCTATAACTTCATTTTGCTTTTTGACCGGAGAAGCATCGGCGCGAAGTGAAATCATAGAACCATCCGGCCTTTTGACGCGCAGTTTATCTCCTATCACAACCTCACCATTCATTGCTGCAAAAGCCTTTACTTCATTAAATGAAAGAATTCGATCTTCGGATTTGTGGTAAATGCCATAGATTTGAGGCCATTTTTCTGGGCTCACCTTGCGTGGCCCTTGTCCAAGCAACCGCTCTGCTTCTTTATTAAAAAAGATGAATGCTCCTCTTTGATCAACTACCACAATCCCCTCGGCGGCACTTTCTAAAATAGCGTGCGTGCGTGCACGTTCTTCGTTAATCACGCGCACATATTCTCTTTCTTTTGTGACATCACGAAATACCTCCACAACTCCCACTATATTTTCTTGATCAAAAATGGGTGCTACTGAAAGCTGGATTGGCAACAACACTCCATCTTTGCGGCGATATGATAGTTTTTCATCAGGCATAAACGTCGTCTTTTTCTTGGCACGCAACGCGCGAGTGGTAAATCGCTGGCCAGGAGCTACTACTGTTCCGTCCTCGCGAATCAAATCAACAACCTCCTCAATACGCCTTCCTAAAAGTTCCGCTCGACTAAACCCGAGTAATTTACAGCATTCCTCATTTACTGTTGTAATGCGCCCCTCTTTATTAGTGGCAAATAAACCGTCTCCTACGCCGTACAAGATAGCTTCGGTGCGCGCCTTTTCAGTTCGCAAACTCTTTGTCATCTCCTGGGCTATTTTCAAGGCCTCAAATCGCCTAATGTTTACATTTCGAATTAGCATAAAGCTGCCCGCTGAAAGCACTGCACCTAAAAATACAATGATCCATGGGAGGGTATCCCGAAATGAATCCGCGCCAAATCCAGTGGGGGCCGTAAAGCGAACTATCCAGGCATGATTATAGAGTGGTATTTTTTCAAAACGCTCATACGCGGGATGCTCGGGAACTTGGTCGCTTTGGTACATACGATTTGCTTCATTTGCCTCACCCACGGAAGCTGCATCAAAAATCTCAATTCCAAGCTGGGTTGGCTGCCGCACAAATACACCAAGTACAAAATCTTTGATGCGAAATGCGCCGTACGCGTACCCAAACAACGATGAGCGGCGCTCCTCTGGAGTGCGGTCGGCTGTGGCTGGTTTGTACAGCGCTTCGTACATTAAAAATCCTGTTTGTGCATCAATTCCATTTTCCTGCTTGAGCGTCACCGCACCGCTAACCCCTATTTCAGCCGAATCCCTCGCAAACGCCATAGCCCTCCTTCGTGTTGGCTCGCTCCACATATCATATCCAAAGGCGCGCTGATTCCGAGCATCAAATGGCTCCAGGTAGGTGACTGGTGCATATTCATCCCTTGTTCCTGCAGGGGTAATAGCGAAATCGCGAAACCCATCAGCATGAGCCTCGGCTATATATTTTGCTAAAGATTGTTGCGTCACATATCTTGCCACTCCCAATCCCTGGATCCCCGGGTAATTTTCTTGTAAATTCAAACTATTTACATAATTGCGCCATTCAGCTCTTTCTACGTTCTCTGAGGCATCAAATAGGCCGCGTGCGCCACGGAGCAAATCAACATACGCAACCAAACGTTCATTAAGAGTAGAAAATGCTCGATTCGCACTAACATTAAAATCTGCTTCAGCATTCTGGATATTTATTCTTTTTGTCGTCCATGCCGCTCCTGCCGAAAACAGCAATACTATTATTGCAACTATGGTTGGCAACACAAAGCCTTTCTTTTTATTACTATCTGGAGAATTTTCTCGCAGTGCGCGCACGATATATACCCATAAAAGCAAAACAAAACTAAGAATAAACAGCGCAAGTGGAATAACATACTGAATAAATAAATTTTTTTCTTTCAGGAGTGCGGTGCTTTTTGCTTGCAAGACAACAGATTCGACCGCTGTTTGGTTATGAAATCTGTTCCATGGATACAGTTTTGCTTTCGTTTTGAGGTCGTAATAGTACGCCTCAGTATCATCTCGATACTTAATAATATGGCCTGTATACGGTTCAACCCATAGCTGGAGCGTCACATCTAAGCCAATACCCTTACTCTTTCCAACATCTGGAAGCACTCCCGAAAGCTCTCGTGTTTGATCCGCAGTAAATTCAGCTTCATATCGATACACCGGAAGGCCGTAGAGCATTTCATTGTCTTGGTACTCCATTAGCGCAGGCGCGTCATAATTGACATGCCAATAGGTAAATTCTGATTTATCGGGAACTTGCGCGGCCCACCCCTTCATCCGAGGCCCAAAGAGATAGCCATCACGCGGATGATCACCTCCGTCAGCGCGATGCATACCCGTGTGCTCATCTATCGCATATGTGCGCAGCACCGAGAAAATTGGCTCTCCCGCCAACGTACGAACATCGAATTTATTTTCAATCATTAGTATGCCGTTATTTTCAGATACTGCTTTGTACGAAAAAGTACTGGCAGATTGTCGCTCGCCACTAAACGTTTTTGTAGCTGGATTATAAAAATTGTCGAATGACTGAACCGATGCAGAATAAGAAAAATCTTGAGCGAACTCAAGAAACTCTGCTTGTAACACACTCCGCCACATAACCAACGCCAACAGACACGTAAAGCCAACTACCAATCGAAGCGTGCGCCACTGCAAAATATTTTTTTGAAATACACCCATGGTATGGTACGTGTGTTTGTGCTGATAGAAATATCTTTTTTATTATACAGTATGTCATCGGCGCATTTGAGGATGTAGACACTGTAGCTGGACATAAATATCATTCTGCCCCATATATCAGGCTATTTTAGAGTTCTTTAGATTGATTTTTCTTGATTTTTCAGTATGATAAAGACCATTGCGGGATCGTCTAACGGTAGGACTCCGCCCTCTGGAGGCGGCTATCTTGGTTCGAATCCAGGTCCCGCAGCCAATTAGGACGCAGTATCGAGGGAGACCGGAGAGCCTCAATTTTCTACATTTTTCTAACGTCAGTTCGAATCCCAAAATCGTCACCCATCCTGGATTCGTACCACTACTTCGGATCGATTGGTTTTAAAGATTCTTTTAAATTTATTTCAACGACAGCGGGATCACCTATCTCGGATTCGAACCGCACAAATATTGTTAAATAATATTATTTGTGGTATTTTATAGCCAATTTCAGGGATAATATCCTTGGGATTATGGTAGTTCTTTACCATATGAATATGAAGGGAGAACGCGCATGCTTCGATCGCGTGAAGAGGTTATCTCGCGGTGCAAAGCGATCCTCGACCGACCGGATATCGTCCGTACGGTAGAGAGCAGCAGCTCTTTCACGACAACGCACGATCGTTTTATGGATTCTAAGAATCCTTAAAACAACGGGCCTGGTCGCTCTCATGCGATCAGGCCATTTCTTTATTCCCGGACAAAATCTTTACTCCCTTATTTTCTTCGCGAGTGCGGATAGCTTCTCGTCATCTCC
>CAZXZC010000043.1:0-5005 GCA_964645125.1 uncultured Candidatus Saccharibacteria bacterium
TATGTGGAGGATCAATATATTTTTCACTAATATCTTTGGCTTCGGATTTTAACCGAACTTCGAGTGCTTTGCCGGCGGCTTCGATGGCTGCAACGTCCGCACTATCTGCAGCATCAATAAGGCGTTGATAATCTTCGATGGGGAATTTGGCATCGATTGGCATCCACACTGTTTTGATGTGATCGTCTTTGCCGGGAAGTTTTACGGCAAACTCTACGCGGTCAGCACTTCCCTTTTTTGTTGCCACGTTTGCGGCGTATTGATCTGCGGTTAATACTTGCTCGAGTAGTTGCGACAACTGCACCTCACCCCAGGTACCACGAGTTTTCACGTTTTGTAATACTTTTTTCAGGTCCCCGACGCCACTTGCGAGGGTTTGCATCTCCCCCAACCCACGATGCACCAAGTCGAGTCGCTCAGATACAAGTTTGAAACTTTCACCTAAGCGCTTCTCAAGTGTGGCGTGTAACTTTTCATCGACTGTCTCACGCATTTTTTCGAGCTTGGCGGTGTTGTCTTGCTGGAGTGCTTGCAATCGCTGCTCAACTGTTTCGCGCATTTTTTCGAGTCGCTCGTTACTGGCACCGGCGATTGCAGACAGTTGCTGCTCAAACCGGGAAAAATTTACCGTTTGGCCCTGGGCAAATTCGCTCATGCGTTTGTCCAAACTGTCGCCCACAGACTTTAACGACTCGCCTACCTCTTGGCGGTTGCCGCGGAATGACTCGGAGAGGAGCACGGTTAACCTGCTTAATTCATCTTTGATATTTTTCTCAAGCCGCTCGGAGGTTGCGATTATAGCACCAACATCAACACCAGCGCCTCCTTTGCTAGAAGATCGGAGGGTTAAAACAATAAGAATACCAATGCCTACAAGACCTATGATTGATACAATTACGGAAATATCCATGCGCTAATAGTAGCATGGTTTTGGAGGGTCAGAAACGCCCCGTAAAAAGAAAATCAGCGTTTTGCTTTTTGCAAAACGCTGATGGGTTGGGTTGTTTTAATACCTATTTAGCCGCGGTGGCTATCTTTCCCATTGCGGCTTTTTTTGCTCTTGAGAATGCGGGGCAGAAACTGCCACAGTAAGTGATGTCACCGAATTTAATATGAGCTGCCGGAGAAAGTGGCATCACAAGCCCACACACGCAGGGTTTGTTGCCAGAAACTGCATCATTTGCAGTTGGTGTGGGTGGCAACAATGGACCACTGTTTTTTCTGCCTGGCTGCTTTGCCGTAGACGGTTTTGGAGGGGCCATAAGGACTGGTTCGCTTCTTCCTTGATTCTTCATAACTTCTCCTCATTTTTCGCTTAGGAATGATCTGGTGAACTAGTGTTGCGCGGGTGCAACCGTTGTAGGCTACACCCACACTTCAATACTCGTCAAGTGTTGCTGACAGTTTTTTTGCTAAACGCTTTTTTGAATGCAGCGCTTGCATCAAGGGTTCCACCGGTTATGACTTTGTGCTTCAAATCATCCAGCGGATGAACTGTTGTTAAGATGCAGTTGATAGCATCTTCCATACTCATGTTTCCATCATCCATAAGCATGGCCAGAACAGCAGTAGCTAAAGGAGCTGACGCCGATGTACCACTAAGGATGATGTATCCTCCACCAGGGTACGTGGAAAATATATATTCACCGGGGGCTGCCAAGTGCACTGTGGTTGGATCGTATTCAGAAAAATCAGCAAGCTGATTTTTACTGTTAATTGCGGCAACCGCAATGATGTTTGGCAGTTTGTACGCAGCGGGGTAGAGCGCAAAATTAACTCCATAATTCCCTGCTGCGGCAACAACTGGAATCTTCAATTGAGAAAGATTTCGAATGGCGACTTCTAACAACTGCGAGTTGTTTAAGAGCCCCCAGCTGGCATTTATGAGCACCTTCTTGCCAGTTTTTTCTTGCAAGAGCGCACATTGCGCCAGCGCAGTAATAGCATTTACCACTGTTCCTGAGCCACTAGCGGTAACAAATTTTATCGATGCCATATTGCATTCGAATGCAACCCCCGCCATACCCACATTCTCATTTCCAGCGGCTCCGATAAGACCTGCCAAAAACGTGGCGTGGAAATTATCGAACGCTGTTGGATTTTCAGGATCGAGCACATTGTATGCGTACTCGTCTCTTACATTAGGGCGAAGGTCTGGATGAGCGGCGTTGATACCGCTATCCACAATTGCAACAATCACGCCTTTTGCAGTTCTTTTATGTACCCACGCTTGCGGAGCTTTGATACTCTTTAGGTTCCATTGCTCTTGCAAATATGGATCATTGGGAATGAATTTCTTCTGGCTGCATATGTGAATGTTCCAGTTTCTTTCAATTTGGATATTCGCATATGCGCCGGCAATTTCATTTTCCAAATCTCTTTGAGATTTTTCGGTTGCGCCAACCAGGGTATCGTGAATAACAAAGCAGTGACTGCGAATACTTTCAAAGACACCACTAGTAATTCCACTCTTAATAACTGGCGCAACTGCCACATTGTGTCGCAATGCCAGGTCATCGAGTGTTGCAAGATTTGGAAGATCGGAAAATTTGAGGATGTAGCCATTGTAGTCGCTTTGAGCGTCCTCAATCGCAACGGTAGGGGTCATTGCCACATAGTCCCGATTGTACGCCCGTGCATTGATCGGCAGTGCGATGCTCATTGTTGCGATAAGCGCCAGAAGCAAAAAACTCGCTTTTTTCATACATCATATTCCTTTTCGTATTTGTACCGATGTTAAAAAACAAAAAGCGTTTCACGCTGTGTGAACGCCTCTTGTATACTTAACAATATTTTTTATCTTTCGTCAATATTTTTCCTTTTTCTTGGTTCTGCTTTTTTGTGCCCTCTTATTCATTTGTGATGTCAAGAATTTTATTAGCCACCCCTACTATCATGTCATCGGTTATTCCACTTTCGCTCTCAAGATTTATTTTTCCTATTATTGCGTGCGCTGGCACATTCTCTGTAAGAATATAGTGATCATCATAATCAGTTCCTCTTTCTATTCCAAATGTACCTTCCAGTAAAAGCATTATTGGCAATCCTCTCCCCTCATCTCGTTGATCTTGATAAATATCTTTATTCGTTCTTGATCCATGATGCCAATATCTTTGCAGAAGAATAGTTAGAGATTTCAGAAAATCTCCGGGGGTTTTTTCATAATCCGTTGGCTGAGCTAATCTTGTCTCGTTTCTTCGTACTACAAATGCACCTACATTAGTGTGGCGTGCTTTAAATCCAGTTTTTTGAATCTTCCCAACCATACCTGCATCTCTTTGTGAATCATCTTGAGATACGATGCGATCGGTTGTTATATGCACAAACGGAAGACTTCGAGATGCAATTTCTAGCTTTTGCATACCTCTTATAATTTTTTCTTTTAATTCGGGATTCGCTTCTAACATATTTCTCACCCTCACATCCATTGGTTTTTTGCTTACTTTTTCCGGAACTACTGCTGGTGGATTTTCTGAAAATTCCACGTTTTTAAGAATCTCAAATGGGTTAGCCATGCGATAATTATAGCGAATTTTTAGATAACTTGGTGGACCAAGCCAAGCTGCCATGTGTGACCACAATATCTTAAGTTGTTGAAGACAACTAATACAAAAGGAAACACATAGTCCCGCTTATAGCGAGACGGCCATGTGCGACCACACTATTATTAAGTTACCGAAGGTAACGAGTATATTAGGAAGTACATAGCTGAGCGTAAGCTCGGCGGCCATGTGCGACCACACTATTATTAAGTTACCGAAGGTAACGAGTATATTAGGAAGTACATAGCCGAGCGTAAGCTTGGCGGCCATGTGCGACCACATCTCACTACATTTCTGTAAAGAAATGAATATATAGGGAATGCATAATACAGCGAAGCTGTATGGCTATGTGGACCCAGGGAGAATCTCTGCCTGACGGCAGACGGGGAACTCTCCAATGGAATGTTAGCCGTATTTCTAATGGGCGGATCCTTGTGGACCTGGGGGGAATCGAACCCCCGCCTCAGCAATGCGAATGCCGTGTAATACCACTTTACTACAGGCCCATTAGAAATATGACTAGTTTTTGAAATGCGAGCCGCGTAATACCAGTTTACTTGTGTGCCGCCGTTGTACCATGATTCTATGGAAAAACAGCCGATATTTCAAACGAAATACCCGCCGTCAAAATACAGCGGGTATGGAAAGGATCCCAGAGACTAGCACGAGTATCCAACGGTAATGTTTGGAGGGAGTTCGCGCCGTGGATCGCACGGTATTATGTCTACATGGTGAAATACCACTCGGTGCTCTTGGGGGTACAGGCGAGCCTCGTCTTCGGGGGAGAGTAGGAAAAAATCGAGAGGGAATGTGCGATCGCTGAGCGCTTGAGCTATCAACGCAATACACCGTTTATGGTCGGGGTGCGAAAACGAAAGAGACATCTCGCGTTCGCCTTCGACTGGTGGATCAACAATGAAACGTAATTTCATCTTGATAACAGCGCGCGCAACTGCAGAAAAATTGTTTTGTGGAAATCGAATGAGTACTCGCATTATCACCTCCTGTGGAGTTGTGCGGTAAAAAGTATTGAAAAAAGCTTTTCATTTAAACACAAAAAGCCACTCTATTGATACAATCATGGCGATATATAAATTGCAACTACGGTCGCTTTGTTGTCGGCATATCCTACTTTCCCTCCCGCATATCGCAGTTAGTATCATCGGATGCGCGTGCTTTCATGACTCTGTTCGGAATGGGAAGAGATGGTGCACACGAGCATGAAACACCGACAACAAAAGACCCTAATCACTTTTGTTGGGTATGGCTTGTCAATTATTGAACACAAAATGTTGATTGATAAATCAGTATTGGGATGGTTGGTAGATATGTTATTAGTACCCTTCGGCTATAAACTCTCGCGAGCCTTACACCTTGGGCCTATCAACCTGGTAGTCTTCCAGGAAACCATAATACCTTATCTTGGGGTGGGCTTCGTGCTTAGATGCTTTCAGCGCTTATCC
>CAZXZC010000044.1:0-4904 GCA_964645125.1 uncultured Candidatus Saccharibacteria bacterium
CACCTTCACTCCCTCATTTAGGAGTTCGTGGATAACTGGCGTAGCAAATTCCCCGCTTGTGTTTGTGATCGGTATTTTTACATAGATGTTTTCTCCCCATGAGGCAATAGTTTTTGCTTGTTGCTTCATTACGAAAAAATCATCTGAAAAAACCTCTAAACTTATTGGCTTCCCTTGTATGTGGGGCACTATTCTCTGTGCAAATTCACGGTAATTGGTTATCCCTTCCGTCCTCATGAGTGTTGGGTTTGTGGTAAATCCACATATTCGTGAATCTGTTGCCAGTTCCAAAATTTCTTGTGGCTTTGCACCATCAGCAAACAGTTTAATAGCACTGCGTTCAGATTTCATATCGCTACCTCGTTTTCAAAAAAGTTACCTACTTCTGTGGACTGTATCGTCTTTCTGTAGATTGTGTCAATTTTTTAGTGGCGTTCTTGACCGGTCTGTGGTACTTCTATATGTATGTCTACGTCTAAAAAGATTGCTTTTACTATTGTTGCTTGTTTTCTTTTTCTCTTTTTCGCCGAGTTTATTGCGAGGTTTTTTTTGAATAACAACAATGCTATTAGTATTGCAGAGCGGAAAAATAATTTTGAACCATACCAGAACAAACCATGGACGGAACAATACTTTACGGATGAAGCAACATGCGTTCATCAACGATCTTCTCAAAGTGCAACAGAAGCATATTCTCGCTATACACTTTATGATCTTGGATACCCATCATGCGTTACCCAAACTCTTAACTTTGGGGGGAACTCACGAAAGACATGGAATCCATCTCACCCAACAAGCACTGTATCTATTAAAAAAATTGCTATGTTTGGTGGTTCAACAATGGAAGGTGTTGGCGTACCAGACGATCTTACCATCCCCTCACAACTTTCACAGCTCCTTTATTCAGACACAAAAGACACTGGGACTATCTATGAAGTTTACAACTATGGTGTTTCTGGCTACACCTACACACAGGCAATCATTAAATTAGCTCTTTTACTACGCGAAGGAGCGCATTTTGACTATGTTATTTTTTATAATGGCGCAAATGACATAGATAATGCGTATGAGGCTGGGTATGCTGGCGCTGATTTTCAAGAAAACATCGTAAAGGAACGCATTTATGGCGGTTTTACTGGGCAAGTCGTGGCTGCTTTAAAAAATCAGATTGGCTCATGTGGTTTGTGTAGGCTTGGTATTACTGTGGCAAGAAATACACCAATCCTAAAAACATATCTCACTCCCAAACTAGTGTATTTGAGAAAATTAAGTCTTTTTAAGGCAGGCTCTTCAAAAACAGATGACGCTACCCCTCAATTTGCTCGTGATATTGCTGCACATTATGAGAAATCTCATACTCTATTAGATGCTCTTTCTCGAGCGTATGGGTTTCAATATAGCGAATTTTGGCAACCATCACTTATGTATGAAGACACTCTTGTTGGTGGTGAATCGCGATATCTGAATATTGATAACCGTCTTACCGATGGAAAATTAAAAACGCTTTACCGACTTACCCGCGACGCTGTTGTGTCGTTGAAGCTTTCCCATTTTTATGATCTTTCACGTACCCTTGTGGGGCGACCAAAAGCATACTATCTCGATGCAGTTCATATTAGCGATGATGGGAATAGGGTGGTTGCTGAAAAATTATTTACAACAATCTCACCGCTTCTTTCGCTGTAGGTTTTTTGTATTGCTTTTTCTGCTTTATTCTCATACATTTACGATATTATTCTCGTATGTATATTTTGGGTATTTCTGCTTTTTATCATGATTCGGCTGCTGTTTTACTCCGCGATGGGGTAATTGTTGCGGCAGCGCAAGAAGAACGTTTTACTCGTAAAAAACACGATGCACGGTTTCCGAAGCTCGCAATAGACTATTGCCTAAAACACGCCAATATTAGTATTTCAGATGTTGAACTTGTTGCGTTTTATGAAAAACCTTTTTTGAAGTTTGAGCGTTTACTTGAAACGTATCTTGCGTTTGCCCCACAAGGATTTCGTTCTTTTTTGATGGCAATGCCCGTTTGGATAAAGCAAAAAATGTGGATAAAAGAGGTGCTGCGCAAAGAGTTGCGTTATTCTGGCAATATTATCTTTCCCGAACATCATCATTCTCATGCGGCCTCTGCGTTTTTTGCTTCTCCATTTCAAACCGCTGCAATTATTACAATGGACGGAGTTGGTGAATGGGTTACCACTAGCTGGGGTCGTGGTAGTGGTTCAAAAATAGAACTTTGGGCAGATATTAACTTCCCTCATTCACTGGGCATGCTGTACTCTGCTTTTACTTACTACACGGGCTTTAAAGTGAACTCAGGTGAGTATAAGTTGATGGGGTTAGCTCCCTATGGAACACCTATCTACAAAGATCTTATTTATGAAAAATTGATTACAGTAAAAGAAGATGGCTCTTTTCAACTTCAGATGGATTATTTTAATTATTGCGCTGGCCTAACCATGACCAGTGCTAAGTTCCATGACTTGTTTGGTGGGCCACCACGAATACCTGGTAGTGATCCAACTCAAAAGGATATGGATATTGCTGCCTCCATACAGGTAGTTATTGAAGAAATTGTATTAAAGATAGCCAAATACGTGCGAGCTACCACCGGCGAGTCCCGACTCGTTCTTGCAGGAGGAGTTGCATTGAACTGTGTTGCAAATGGAACTCTATTGCGTTCAAAAATATTCGACGAAATCTGGATTCAACCAGCCTCAGGCGACGCTGGTGGAGCATTGGGAGCAGCACTTATTGGTTGGTACGAATACCTCGAGAATACTCGCACCGCTAATGGTATTGATGATTTTATGCAAGGCAGCTACCTCGGCCCTGAATTTTCAAATTCGGAAATACAAAAATTTCTTATTGATAATTCTATTCCCTTTCAAGAGCTTTCTGATACAGAATTACCCACCACAGTCTCTGAGTTGCTTTCAAAAGAAAATATTATAGGTTGGTTTCAAGGAAGGATGGAGTTTGGTCCTCGCGCACTTGGTGCACGCTCCATACTTGGGGATGCGCGCTCATCAAAAACTCAATCTACCATGAATTTAAAGATAAAATTCCGAGAAAGTTTCCGACCATTCGCGCCTTCGGTTTTACAAGAACGAGTGGGAGAATATTTTAATATGCCTGTCACTAGTCCGTATATGCTTTTAGTTGGGCATATTACACCTAAAAAACGCATCCAGCCATCTCCTTCTGAAAAAACTCTTTTTGGTATTGATCAATTACACCTTACTCGGTCAGATATTCCAGCAGTTACTCATGTTGACTACTCAGCAAGAATTCAAACGGTAACACAATCAACCAACCGACCCTATTACACACTCCTTGATGCTTTTTTCAAAAAATACAATTGCCCTGTTATTGTAAACACTTCGTTTAATGTTCGAGGAGAGCCTATTGTCTGTACTCCAGAGGATGCATACCGATGTTTTATGAGGACACATATGGATTATCTTGTTCTTGGTAACTTTCTTTTGTCAAAAAAAGAACAATCCCCTACCCAAGACACTAGTGACTGGATGCGTGAATTTGAACTCGATTAATAACTTTTTATATTACCCCATGAAACACATCTTAATTCCCCATCCAACCCCATCAGATCTTAAGCATTTTGGACTTCTTGTTGGTTTTGTATTGCTTTGTATTGGTATTTTTTTTCACCCCCACTACCCAAAGTTATTTTCAATATTTGGCATAACACTCATATTGTTTGGATTTTTTATTCCCTCTCTTCTGCGTATCCCCTATCAACTCTGGATGCTTTTCGGGGTACTCCTTGGGGAAATTTCAACGCGAATAATTCTTTTTCTTTTCTTTTACTGTATATTTAGTCCATTTGCCTTGTTGATGAAAATTTTTGGTAAAAAATTTATCGATCTCAATCCTTACCCTGCGCAAACTTATTGGCATTTTCGAACAAAAAAAACCGTTTCACCCGCCGAGCTTTTAAAGCAATTCTAAACTTGTATTCTCTTGTTTTAGTGTTGTATTATTGGCGATATGCGTTGGCTTTCTTTATTTCGAGAATTTTTCGATTTTCTTTTTGAACGAAAAAAATGGTGGCTTATCCCAATAGTATTGTTTTTACTCGTACTTGGCGTTGTTGTATTTTTCTCTCAGGGAACAGTTATTGCTCCATTTATTTACACTATTTTTTAATTTTTTTCGTTTCCCTATCAACCCTTATACATCACTCTTTTTTTAGTGAATTACGGGCATTACGATATACACACAACTTCCATCTTTCGCGTCTTTTATAAGCGCTGGTTTATTTTCTTCAGAAATTCCAATATATACATCCTCGCCTTTTATAGTTCGCAGTCCATCAAGTACATGCCGGGCATTAAACTGGATTTCTTGAATTGGGTTGTTTATTTTGGCAGCAATTGTTGCTTCTGAAGTGCCGTTTTTTTCATCAAGCGCCTTCACGACAAGTGTTTTTTCCCCTGCTGGCGCTGAAAAGGTTATTTCGTTTGTTTTCCCTGATACTATGCTCGCTGTTTTTATTGCAGCTACCAGATCGGTCTTTTGTGCCCCTATTTCGGCTTTAAAGGCCTTTGGGATGATTGACTGGTACTCCGGGAAGTTTCCTTGCCCTAAACGCGATATACACTCTTTTGAGGCTGTTTTAAAGAGTATCTGGTTTTGATCGTATTCAATTTCAATTTCTTCTTTTGGGTCTTGAAAAATACGAATAACTTCTTGTACGGTTTTTATAGGAACTAATAATCGAACCGCTTCGTCCCAACTCGCTTCAAATTGTGTTTTTGGTATGGTTTTTTCACAAAGTCGAAAACTATCGGTTGCTGCAATTACTAAAACATCAATCGAAAAATCAAATACAATATTTGCCAACTCTGATTGTGCCGCCAATGATGAACCAGACG
>CAZXZC010000045.1:0-4274 GCA_964645125.1 uncultured Candidatus Saccharibacteria bacterium
CCGAAAAACGTTGAGCAGCAGATTGTAGAAGGGAAGAAGAAATAAGAGGCAAGCCCATAAGGTTTGGCCAATAGCCAATAGAAATAAAAACAGCCCCGCATTATGCGGGGCTGTTTTAGTCTCACCCCTTGTCATCCCGAGCTCATGCGAGGGATCTGTTTGCTATACTAAAAAATAACGTTGGCGACAGATGATGGCCAACAAGCACATTCAACAATTCAATACAGAAAGCGAGGCGCTATGAAATATGCTCTTGGAAGCATGATGATCGCGGTGATATTTATTCAGTCGCCAGTGTGTGCTCAAATCGAAACACAAAAGTGCAGACAAGAAGAAAGAAATAAAAATATTACAAAACAAGCATGCTATGCAATTCCCACCTACGACCCGCGTTGCATTTGGACGCAAACCATTTTTCCCGCCGATGGCTATGAAGAAGTGGTATGCGCGTGGAGAACTGACGGATCCGATGGCGAAGCATGTATCGTGCGATTGCTTACCACCGGAGTTATAGAAATTATCGCGCACCTACCCGGTAATATGCTCTGTCATTTGGTAAAAATAGCCTACAACCCCACAGAAAAAAGGTGGCAAAGAGTCCACAGTGCCTACCTCCAAGAGGATAGTTGGCAAAATATAACAAAAAGCATACCGGTTCATGGTGACGGTATTTTCGAAGGCCGCTACGGCGCTTCACTGGAGTTTTTTCCGGACGAGCAAATGAAGCGGTTGCTGCAAGAGGCCATTAGTCCTGCGCTCAGTATCCCTCCCGAATAATTCCTTTTGGTACACACCACAATTCGAAACTCTCCACCACAGGGGAGTTTTTTGTGTACTGGCCAAAACTTGCTTTTTTATAAAATTATGATATAATGTAGAAAGCATAAAGGCATGAAGTATGATGTCATGGGTGCTTAAAACAAAAAGAGCATTTTTTGAAAAAAGAGGATATTGTCATGAAGAAAATGATTCTTGGTTTGGTTCTTGTTTGTTTTTTTGTGGGCCCTGCGTTTGGGCAGGAGCAAAAAATCAATCGCGAAAAACTCAAAACCTCGCCAGTCCAGATATACCACCTGGAAGATCCAGAGGCGCGGGACATGGAAGGGGATGACAGCCAATCCCCAATCTATCTTCTCTCGGTGGTGCAGCCTGAAATGTTGCAAGGTGCGCCCCGGGGAGAACTTAAAACCGCACCACCGTTGCCGGTGGCTGCCAAAAAAATTTCCCCAAAGGGGAAGAAAACAAAAAACAAAAAAGAACAAATTACCCATAAAAGGTAGTCTGTTCTTCCCAACCAGCCTCGCGGCCACCAACCGCGAGGCTTTTCTATTCCCTTGCCAAAAACGGCACAGCATGGTACAAAAGGCTGGCTGGGTGAGTGCCGTAGATTATTCCGGAGAGATAACCAATCGATTGTTCTGTATCCGCTATTTGGATCATAGTGGGTCATGAGGAATAATGATTCTCGCGTTCACCCAGTCTGCTCTCTTTATAAAGTCCTATTTTAAGCACACCGCTTGGTGTGTTTTTTTCTTTTAAGCGGGTATTTTCAATCCGCAATTCGTCAACTCGTTAATCCGTTAATCAATCGTAAACGATTGATTGTGCCTTGACTTTCCAGCATAAAAACTTAACAATCAAGAAACGGTCTTTGCTCATCAAAGACCCATTTATATTCACAAAAAGTCGTTGTGCACCCGTACGCGTGTTAGCGCTCGTGTGCGTGTTTGTAAGCCATGTAGGATATCCTCTTACAAACGCGTGGACATATGAGTACGGATATACGCATATGGTGCATCTTTCTACATATTTATACCTATGGCAGAAAAGGAAAAATTCAGTCGTTCCAAGCCGCACGTCAACGTAGGAACCATCGGTCACGTTGACCACGGAAAGACGACATTGACCGCAGCCATTACCCACGTGCTCGCCATGAAGGGTGGTGATTTTGCGGCTCGCGAAGAGAAAGTCGAAAACATTGACAACGCCCCAGAAGAAAAAGCACGTGGTATTACCATCGCGCTTCACCACTCTGAGTACGAGTCATCCAAGCGCCACTACGCGCACATTGATGCTCCAGGTCACGCTGACTACATTAAAAACATGATCACTGGTGCCGCCCAGATGGACGGTGCGATCTTGGTAGTTGCCGCAACCGACGGCCCAATGCCGCAGACCCGTGAGCACATATTGCTCGCCCGTCAGGTAGGTGTGCCTCGCATTATCGTATTTTTGAACAAGTGCGATATGGTTGATGATCCAGAACTCATCGATTTGGTCGAATCAGAAATCCGCGAGCTTTTGAGCAAGCAGAACTATGATGGCGCCAATGTGCCGGTTATTCGTGGCTCAGGCCTCAAAGCCTTAAACTCCACGTCAGCCGACAGCGCCGAAGCCAAGCCAGTATTGGATTTGATCGAAGCGCTCGATACCTATATCCCTGACCCGGTTCGTGAATTGGACAAACCATTCTTGATGCCGGTTGAGGATATCTTCTCAATCGAAGGTCGTGGTACTGTGGTAACCGGTCGTGTAGAGCGCGGTGTTATCAAGGTAAACGAAGAAGTTGAAATCGTTGGTATCCGTGACACCTCAAAAACAGTGGTGACTGGTATTGAAATGTTCAACAAACTCCTTGACGAGGGCCAAGCCGGTGACAACGTCGGTTTGCTCATTCGTGGCTTGAAGAAAGAAGATGTAGAGCGTGGTCAGGTCTTGGCCAAGCCAGGTAGCGTGACCCCGCATACCGAGTTCGACGCTGAAGTTTATGTATTGAACAAAGACGAAGGCGGTCGCCACACCCCATTCTTCAAAGGCTACAAACCACAGTTCTACATCCGTACCACGGACGTAACTGGTGAAGTAACCTTGCCAGAAGGCATGGAGATGGTAATGCCGGGCGATACCGTAAAAGTAAAAGTGAAGCTTATCGTGCCGGTTGCGTTGGAAGATAAGCAGCGCTTTGCAATCCGCGAAGGCGGACGCACAGTAGGTGCTGGTGTGGTAACTGGTATCATTAAGTAGTAAGTTCGGTAGCTCTTTTTAGGTTTTTATTTACTAAAAACTATGGCGAAGAAAAAAGATGGTGACGTGGTACAAAAGTTGCGCTTGCGCATTCGATCATTCGATCACAAGCTCATCGACAACTCTGCCCGGCAAATCATAGAAACCGCGGAGCGTAATGACGCGACGGTCGTAGGCCCGGTGCCATTGCCGACAGAGATAAAAAAGTACACCGTTAACCGTTCAACCTTCATCGACAAAGACTCTCGCGAGCAGTTCGAGATTCGGGTACACAAGCGGGTGCTTGATATCGTCAACCCCACCCCGAAAATAATTGAGGCCCTTTCAAGCCTCAACCTGCCTGCTGGTGTTGATGTTGAAGTGAAGATGATGTAGTTCGGCTTCGCTCACTACAAGTAAGCGAAAAAGGATAGCATCACAAAAACCGCCCCCCCCAAAGGGGGCGGTTTTTGGTTGTTTGAATACTCGTCGATACTATGGTAAAAATGCACACAGACATGTTGCAAAGCAGTGCCGTAAAACGCCTGTTGTTTACAAAACGATATCGATTCAATCCAGAAAGGAAATGACTGTATGGGTAAACAATTAGTATGTTCTTTGATTCTTTTTCTAATCGCCGCGTGCTTACCGCGAATTGTCTTTTCTGCGCCAAGCCCACGCTCGCAAGATGATTCGGGCACGCTTGTTGTCCAAGCGCGCACGGTACACGTAAATGGCTGCAGCAGCGAGGTTGAACTGTTTTTTGCCATGCGCGTCATGCCGGCCAACACAGAAATGTGCGCGGGTACAGTGAATGATGGTGAAATAAAAAAAATCATCGTATTGCTCATGCGCGAGAAGTCGGCGGAGTGCGTGGTCACATCGGTATTTATCGGCGACAAGCCGGCTCATGCTGATGGCACGTATCAACTCCATCTGGTGCCTGCAAGCAAAATTGAAGAAATGTACGAATATGAGCGTGTCCCCGGCCACGACGGCTCCATTCTCCAGGGAAGGGGGTTAGCGGGGCTGGAAATAGTGACCAGCGAAGGGAAGTTATTCCTCTCATACATTGAGGCAATACCCAGTACGTTAAATGGGTCATCAATAACCCCTGTCCAATTGTTTGCAATCAGTCAATAAAATACGAGCCGGAGTAGCGAGAAAGACTTGCAGGAGGGCGTTCTACATGAACGCCCTTTTTTGTTTTGACTCTACCGGTAAAATACCCTACAAATAAATATAGAAACTGGTAGGCACTGTGCCTGCAA
>CAZXZC010000046.1:0-4234 GCA_964645125.1 uncultured Candidatus Saccharibacteria bacterium
GGTCCATCAAATATCGTAGAAATTTTTTGTTCATGTAAGGTAATCAAAAATAATTATTTTTTCGCCCAACCGAGGATGCCAGGGATCATATCATTCTCTTTCCATCTGGAAACTGTGCGTGACCGGAGGCACTTGTCCCGGTGAAGTAAGAGGTGGAATATCGGCACAAACATGCGGCGCAACACTTTTCGCGCGAGCGGCGGCATCGGTCGGTGAGCAATCCAAATGCCCATCATTTGACCAAGACTCGCATCCCACGAGCCACTTCCTTGAATGTGCGTGCTCGCAAAACCGACATCGCGAAATAATTTTTCGAGACCGAATGGTGTTGGTCGTTGGAAGTCGAAAGGAATGCCATGAAGCTGATAGAGAAACGGCGTAGAAAAAAGAATTGTACCGCCCGACTTCAGTACCCGAAACGCTTCGGCGACAACAATCCGTGGATCGCCACAGTGTTCCAGTACTTCAAACAAAATAGCGCTGTCGATAGAATTGTCGGCGAGTGGCATGGTGATGCCGTCCCAGTAGAGATCGGCGACGACGGTGTAGGTAAATTTACCCGCTTCCAAATCAAGGCCGATGTATTTCGTCACGCTTGACGCGCCGAGAACTGTTTGTTTGTGACGCATTTTCCCGCAGCCAATGTCGAGCACGGTGCCGCTCAGCTTCTCCCGGTTTTTTTCAAGGAAGCCAGCAATCATGACATCATTGAAGTAACTGTTTATATTTCCAGCATTAAGATGTGGGCTCATGTTTTTTTGCGCGACTAGGTTTCTCTGTATTTTTTGAAATGTTTTTCTTGGTAATTACATAATCAAGTGGTGTCGCAATTTTACCAACATGATTTTTCCAAAAGATTGCCGAGCGCGGATTATTCAAATTTGTAATTTCGAAACCGAGGTTCTTTTGCTCACCAAAGACGCCGACGTTTGGTGTGCAGAGCATAAGATCAAGCGAGTAGCAGCCAACGTTCATTAAAAAGGCGGGCACAGTGACTGTCGCACTGTAGCTACCAGGTTCGTAGTCGTCAAAAGTACCGGTACGATCGGCGTTTGTCGAGTAAAGGAGGAGGTCGCGGTCGGGTGAATAGAAAAGGAGTGCTATCACAGCATTTTCAACCTTTTCTTTGCAGGTGAAATCGATTTTAATACTAAAATCTTCGCTGATCGGCAGCTCGGACTGCGGTGTGCCGTCGTGACTTTGTATGGTGACGCGATCAATAGATACTGGAGTAGGTTGGTCGCCAAATTCATAGATCGATTTCTGATTTTTTTGGACAGATGAAAGATAGAAATTGATGACGGCATTCGTTTCGCCGACCATCTTTACTTGACCACCTTCAATTAAAATACTTCTTTTGCAGAGGCTTTTAATTGCCGACATGTTGTGGCTAATAAACAGAATTGTGCGACCAGATTTTTGTGAAGCCTCCTCCATTTTTCCGAGACATTTTTTCTGAAATTCGGCATCGCCGACCGCGAGTACCTCATCGACAAGAAGAATGTCGGGCTCGAGATGGGCGGCGACAGAAAAAGCCAGACGCACATACATGCCACTCGAATAATATTTTACAGGAGTGTCGAGAAATTTTTCGATCCCAGCAAAGTCCACAATGTCGTTAAATTTTTGTGCTATTTCATTTCTACCCATGCCGAGAATCGCACCGTTGAGAAAAATATTTTCACGACCGCTGAGCTCGGGATGAAAACCGGTACCAACCTCGAGCAAGCTACCGACCTTACCTTTCATGACAATTTCACCTTCGGTTGGAGGGGTAATTTGGGACAGGATTTTGAGAAGGGTCGATTTGCCGGCACCGTTTCGTCCGATGATGCCGACGACCTCACCTTGCTCAATTGTAAAATTAATATCTTTGAGCGCCCAAAATTCTTCCTTTGTGTCAACGCCAATCATTTGGCGCACTTTTTTGTGTGTGAAGCGAAATGGGTTTTTTATAACCGTGGCAATGATGTCGCGCAATGCAACATAGCTACCACGATGGCGATTGATGTTATATTTTTTACCAACATTTTTTACTTCAATAATTGTAGTCATATGATTTACATTTTTTGAGCGTAGACATGGTATCCGAAGCCACCAAATGTACTCGACCCTGTGTCTATCTTTTTGTAGAGTTGTAAAAGAGTAAGCGTGAGTGGAAGTATAAAGGTTCGGTATGCAAAAGAGAAAGCCTTAAAGATTATTTTTTGCGTGAAAGAGAGCTGTTGATTTGTAGTGTAGTTTGAGTATGTGTGGACGACCCACGGCAATCGCCGCATTTCTTGGGCGAGGTATTCATAGTAATCTCCATTTTGTACGATATCGCGAATCTCAAAACCGTTTTTCTCGAGATGTTCTGTATAAAAGTACTTGTTGAAGCCGGTTGCGAAGTGAAACGGTGCCATGTGCGTCATGCTGCAAAAAGGGCTGGTAATGATAAGAAAGCCACCTTTTTTAATGAGTCGAGAAAATTCCTCGATTGCTTTGACTGGGTTTGGGACATGTTCGAGTACCTCGATACACATAATCGCGTCAAATGAATGATCGGGGCGGGGGATTGAAACTATATCGCTTACAATATCGAGCTTGGTTTGGTCCCAGGTGCCGGTGTGTGGGCCGACCCCGTCGCCCCTGCCGTCATACTGTGCAAAATCTTGAGAGACATACTTGAGGTGCGAACAAAATTTTTTGTAACGCAGCTCGCCAGCGCCCGCGTCGAGGATGGTGAGGTTAGCAGGAATTTTCTTGAGAGTCTTTTCAAGCCACGCTTCACGGTTCCTCTGGTTATTTTTGCCAATGTTGTTCATTTCAATATGGTCCTAGGCAATGTCTGCAAAGTAGCGCTCGACTTTTTTGAATACGTAAATGCCAACAATAAACAGAACCGCACACGCAATAAACGACATGCCAATTAATGCCCAGTTAATCGGAGCTGTTCCAAGCAATGCGGCGCGAGCAGTTTGAATGACGCCCATCATTGGATTTATTGCTAAAAATTTAGAATAGGCACCAGCAATACTTGCGGGATAAATGACGGGTGTTACAAAGAGCAGAATCTGAATGAAAAAGGGGAGGGCGTAGCGCACGTCGCGGTACTTTACATTGATTGCGGCCAAGAGGAGACCTCCACCGACCGCCGCCATGAAGCTGATGATGAGCAGGAGCGGTAAAATGAACAGCCCGGCAAGATTTGGAGTGTAGCCGTAATAAATCATGAGACCAACAAGGATAGCCGACGCAATTGCAAAGTCGACGAGCTTTGTGATCACTGATGAAATCGGCAAAATGAGGCGCGGGAAATAGACCTTTGTAATAATCGCCTGATTAGTAATTAAAACGCTGCTTGTATCAGAAAGGGCACTCGAAAAAAACTGCCAAAATAGCAGGCCAACATACACGAAGATTGGGTACGGTACATTGTCTGAAGGGATTTTTGCGAGACCACCGAAAAATACAGTGAAAATAACCATCGTAATGAATGGCTGAAAAATCGCCCACGCTGCGCCGATTGCGGTTTGTTTGTAGCGCACCTTGAGATCGCGCCATGTAAAAAAATACAAGAGTTCCTTGTATTGCCAGAGTTCGCGGAGATCGGAAAGGTGGAACAGCTTCTTTGGTCGGATGACTGTCACATTTTGCGACATTCCGACATCGTATCACAAAATCAGCTCCGTTTGTAGTTTTTCTGGTACCAGAATAATGGTGTATACTGTTTCAATGACCCTTAATAAAACCCTCGCAAACATCATCTTCGGCGGCATTCTTGCAAGCGTTTTTATCCCGTTTATCGTCACCAACGGCATGTTCTTCCCGTTCATTACTGGCAAGGGTTTTGTGTTTCGTATCGGTATTGAAATTATTTTTGCTCTCTGGCTCCTGCTCGCGCTCCGTGATCGTTCGTATCTCCCACGCTTTTCGTGGATACTTGGCACATTCGTGATTTTTCTTGGTGTGATTGGTGTCGCCAATTTTTTTGGCATCTATCCGTATAAAAGTTTTTGGAGCAATTTTGAGCGTATGGACGGCTACATAACACTCATTCACATGTTTGCGTACTTTGTGGTGATGGGTTCGGTGTTCACTACGCGCAAGCATTGGAATATTTTTCTTGCGACTTCAGTCGGGGCGAGTATCATCATGTGTTTTTACGGCTTTTTGCAGCTTGGTGGCGCAATAACAATCAATCAGGGCGGTGTTCGTCTCGATGGTACACTCGGTAACGCAATCTATCTTG
>CAZXZC010000047.1:0-4146 GCA_964645125.1 uncultured Candidatus Saccharibacteria bacterium
TATGATTTCTTCCCAGGGGAGGCCGGGTTTGCCGAAGTGGCCGTAGGCGGCGGTTTGGGTGTAGATGGGATTGTTGAGGCGCAATCGTTCCTTTATGGCTTGAGGGCGAAAATCAAATTGTTGTAAGAGTTCTTGTGCTATGTTTTCACCTCTTTCATTTATGGCGTGTACCATGAGCGGCTCAGCTTTGCCGATGGCGTAGGCCACTGATACGAGTGCTTTTTGGGCGTGGCCATTGGCGACTAAATTTTTGGCAACAAACCGTGCCATGTAGGCGGCTGAACGGTCTACTTTACTGGGGTCTTTTCCGGAGAATGCGCCGCCGCCATGGGGGGCAAGCCCGCCGTAGGTGTCGACCATAATTTTGCGACCGGTGAGGCCGGTGTCGGCAAAAAACCCACCTTGCTCGAATTTTCCGGTTGGGTTCACCAGGATTTCAACGCCTTGTATATCGACAAGGGGAGCAATGAGGTGTTTTATAAGCGCTTCGCGAATTTCGGATTGTGAAACCCCGCCCGCGTGCTGGGTGCTTATGAGAATGGTCTTTATGTTTCCATTTTCTACGGTGACCTGAGCTTTGCCATCGGGACGAAGCCAGGGGAGCGTGTTGGTTTCTCGTAAACGTTGCAAGCCCTGTACGAGTTTGTTTACGAGCACTTGGGCAAACGGTAATTTTTCTTGACTTTCGCTCGTGGCATACCCATACATGATGCCTTGGTCGCCGGCGCCGCCGGTGTCGACGCCTTGGGCGATGTCGGGGGATTGTTTTTCAATGTTGCTTACTATTTGGAGTGAGTCGGTGTAGCCGATATTTTTGTAAATGGCTCGTGCTATTTCTACGGGATTGATGTGTGCCTTGGTTGTTATTTCGCCGCCTAAAACCAAAAGACCATGTCCGCCAAATGCCTCAGCTGCTACGCGGCTTTTAGGATCTTGAGCCAAACAGGCGTCGAGTATGGCGTCGGATATTTGGTCGCAGACTTTATCGGGGTGACCGTTGGTAACACTTTCAACGGTGTATGTTGTTGGTTGATACATTGATATAAAAAAATATGAATATGGCACAACAAAAAACTTCCCCCGTGTAGGAGGGAAGTTTTTCTACGACATATCTTCCCCACGAATGGGTCTGGAATTAGCACCGGGTGAAATTTCTTTCAATGGTTGCTGGTGGGTCAACGGGCCAGTCCCTCGCCACACTCTTGATATTTTCTGTTGTGATTCAAGTATAGCATTTTTATTGGGGAATGATATAGTGCGCCAGCTGCGCTCTTTTTATTTTGTAGTTGGGAATGGTTTGGGAAACGAGGCTCCAGAATGCAGCTGAGTGGTTGAGGTGTATGAGATGACACAATTCATGTACGACGATGTAGTGGGCAAGTGGTGCCGGCAACAGCGCGAGGCAGTAGTGAAAATTAAGATTTTTTCGCGCAGAGCAGCTGCCCCAGCGGCTCGTGCCTGTTTTTATGGAAATTTTTTTATACGTGAACGTGTTGTGGGTGTTATAGTGGGCAATTGCTTCTTTTACGAGTGCTAAGGTTTGTTTTTTCAGGTGTAAAAATTCGTTGTATGTTTTTGGTTTTGGCAGCACCACGCGTGTTTTTAGCTTTTCTTGCACGGATTTTATCCAACTGCTTTTGCGGGCGATGAACGCTTCAATCAGTGCGCGCGGCGCTTTGAGTGGCGCGGTAATTTTTATGGTACCGGCTGAGGTGATGTGCAGGCGCACCGTTTTGTTTCTTTTACTTCGCACTAAGGTGTAGGGGAGCATGGTTTCAAAATATTGTACCACCCCTGCCGAAATTTTCGGCAGGGGTGGAGCATGTTCGCATGAACGGAATCCTTTTTTATTGTATGAGCTTTGTCGTGTTGGCCCGTTAGAGGTCAATGCCGAAGCGGCCCATGATGCCAGCGTGCTTCTTCATGCCCTTGCCGTGATTTTCTTGCTTTGTTTGCATTGCTTTCACACGAGCATCGGCTTGTGCTTGGGTGATAATGCCTTTATCTACGAGCACCTTCAGGCGTGCTTTGAGTTGCGCGAGGTGGGCGTCTTTCATTTTTGCCTGTAACTGGTCGGGGGTGATGTTGTTTTCTTTGGCTATTTCGCCGAGCGTTTTGCCGGCTGCCCAGCCATTTTTAATGACATCAACACTTACCCCAAGCAAGTTGGCTTGGTTCTGGAACGCGGCCTGTTGGGCGCTCGCAATCTGGTCGGCGTTGGCGTTTATGTCAGCGCCTAAGCCAAACCCGAACATGCCATGGGCTGAGGCGGTACCTGCGCCGAGTGTAAGGGCCGCAAGAGTTGGAAGTGCTGCATATACGAGATATTTTGTTTTCATGTGTGTACGTAACTATGGTGAATATGATCGAGTCCTTTTTGTATCTTCCTAGTACTTCTGCGCATAAGTAGATAGGTTAGATCCGTTAGGGATCTGTATAGTACTACACCACTCTATTCTTTTTTATTTCACTCCATTTATGCTGCGGGCCAATGATTAGAAGTCGCCGTCAAAATCGGGGTCAATGATGCGGCGAATGCCAAATGGTTTTTTACCCATTCTTTTTTCTGGGGTAAAGATAATGATGGTGTCGCCATATTCAAGAACTTTTTCGCTCATCATCCGTGTTTTGGTGTCTATGATGATGCTGGAGGTGGCGCCAAAATTATTTTTTATGATAAACCCTTGCGTAGTGGTGGCGATAATCATGCCGCGCTCTACGTTTTCAAGTCGGTCGGGGGCGAACTGCCTATAGAAGGGCGCTGCCAGTGGGAGCTGGTTTTGGCGAATACTTTTCAGTATTCGTGCGTGTAGTGGGGCGATGAAGTACCCGGCAGCCAAGGCAACACTTACGAGTGCGATACCTGAGTATAACAGTGGTTGGTGGTAGAGCGGGCTGTAGCGACGAATTAACAGCTGTACGACTGCTAAAAATGCTATTGAAAGGCCGATGAGTTTCCAGGGCAGCAGAGGCGCAACGACAAGGAGCGCCGATGTGCCAAAGCCGGGCACATACCACGAGCCGTTTCGGCGCGCGTTAAACACCGCCAAACTTACAAAACACAGGAGTATAGCCGCGGCAAGTACGATGGCACTTGCTGTGAGCAGTGCGTGGAGTACAAAGTGCCACTTCGGTTTTTGGTGTATGTGTTCTTGTTGGATTTTTTCCAGTACTTGTTCCTGGATTGTGTTTTTTGTTTCTTCCATGGGTTTATGGGGTTTTCAGTATTTTCTGTGCTTGGGCTTTCCCTCGTTTCAAACGTACGCCGACCGTTGCGATAGGGATTTTAAGGATATCGGCAATTTCTTTGTATGAGAGATCCTGGTTGTAATACAGAACGAGGACTTCGCGGTATTTGGGGTCTATTCCCGCGAGCATCTTTTCGGTGAGTTCGCGCATTTCTTGTTGTTGCGCGGGGCCATCGGCAGTTTCACGTGCTGCCGGGTGGGGGAGGAGGGTGTCGAATTCAAAGAGTGAGAAGGTGGGAAGCCTGGTGTTTTTTTTCATCATATTAATGCACTCATTGTGGGCAATGCGGTAGATCCATGATGAAAATTTTTTGTTTGTGTCAAAGCCCTGAATGTTTGTGTAGGTATTAATAAACACGTTTTGCAGGGCGTCTTGGGTGTCGGCGTGAGTTGCCAAAAAGCGTCGGATGTAGCGGCTGAGCTTGGCTTCGTATCGGTTCACTAATTCGGCAAACGCTTGCACGTCGCCCTTTTGCACTGCTTTTGCTACCGCCTCGTCCGCGGCATTCTCAAAGCTCATAGTACTATTACACTCCGGCGGGCGTTTTATTTCAATTTTTGAACTAGCCAATAGGGTGTAGCGAATAGCCAATAGTGAAGCCAAAATCATTGCCGAAAGGGCTTATTTTATCTACAATAAGCGCGGAGTTAGTCGTTGCCATTCCAACGACATCACGATGAGAGCTGTTTTTGGTATTAGCACCAAAGCATCGACTAACTCCCTTATATATAAGGAAAGGTGCGTGAGTCCTGCCTGCCGGCAGGCAGGGGTTTAAACGTTTAAACCTTTTGAATTTCACGCATTGATCCGATTGGGGTAATGTTGGGGTTATTCTGAATAGTAAGGAAAGGTGCGTGAGTGGTTTAAACGGCAGTCCTGGAAAGACTGTGTGCCGCA
>CAZXZC010000048.1:0-3863 GCA_964645125.1 uncultured Candidatus Saccharibacteria bacterium
GAAGAGCGTTTTTATAAGATTTTTTACATACATTGCATATTGTCTATCGTCAGCGCTATGTAGTGTAACGGTGAGTTGATATTTGCTTATTCCTCCGTCTCCAAGCATGATTCCAACGAATTCCGCAAGCTTTGAGTTTTTTACTGGTTTCTTGAACCATCCTATTTTTTTGGTTATTGAATGTGTATTAAATTTTCCTTTTGTTTCCCACCACACACGCCATTTTTTGAGTCTTTGTTTTGGATCTCCTCCGATAGCGGAATATTTTTTGGCTGTCGCACGCCCTCCTTTTTTTGCTGCTTCTTGCGTGTGCCAGAACTCTCGTTTTATGTGTACATTTTTTGGTATTGGCATTTTTGCTTTTTTTGCTATGAGCAAAAGAGCACTTTTGGGTAGTAAGAATTTTTCATTTTTCCAATCCGTGAGTGTTCGAGGGCTTATGCCAAGTAGTTTTGCATAGTGCGTATGTGTTATATGAAGGCTTTGAGCCCCTCTTTTTAAAAATAATCTTTGTCCGTTCTTAGGGAACGCAACTCTTTGTTTTTTTGATGTAATCGAATCTGCCATATCGCTATATTTTTACAGTAGCACGTTCTTCAGCTCTTGCCAATTATTATTTTTATTGATATTATTGGTCGCATACGTACGGTATTTTTATGAGTAATTCGCCAACCAACACCAATAGCATGAAGCGCCCACCTGTGGTGGTGGTGATGGGGCATGTTGATCATGGCAAGACGAGTTTGCTCGATTATATTCGCAAGGCTAACGTGGCAGCGCGTGAAGCGGGGGGGATTACGCAGGCGGTTGCGGCATATGAGATTGTGCATGGAAATGAAAAAATAACGTTTATTGATACGCCTGGGCATGAGGCGTTTTCGGCGATGCGCAGTCGCGGGGCGCGGATTGCGGATTTAGCGATTGTGGTGGTTGCTGCCGATGAGGGAATCAAACCCCAAACATTGGAAGCGATTACGATTTTGACTGAATCAAAAACCCCGTTTGTGATTGCCATGAATAAAGTGGACCGGGAAGGCGCGAATGTGGAGAAGTTGAAAAACGATTTCACGGCAGCCGGTATTTATTTGGAAGGGTATGGAGGTCAAATTAGTTATCAAGCAATTTCTGCCAAAACAGGAGAGGGGGTGAGTGAACTTCTTGATTTGGTTTTGTTGACGGCCGAAGTGGAGCATTTAACGTATGATCCAACTGCGCCTGCGACTGGATTTGTGTTGGAGGTTCGTCATAGCAAAATGCGTGGACTTGAGGTTTCGTTGATTGTAAAAAACGGCACGCTTGCGTTTGGATCTGTCATTGGTACTGCTAGTGGCACGGGGAAAATTAAAATGCTTGAAGATTTTACCGGTAAAAACGCGAAGCACTTGGTGCCATCGTCACCAGCGCTTGTAGTTGGGTTTGAGTCTGCTCCCTTGGTAGGGGAGGAGTTTACGTGTGACGCGGCTATGGTTGAGGAATACAAAGCGTCTGCTCACCAGACTCGACAGTTGGCACGCGAGGCAGTGTCCGCGCCTTCGGCGCTTGAGTTGTTGGCGATGCGCGAGAAGCCGCAGCAGTTTGCGGTTATTTTGAAAGCATCGGACGCGGGTTCTTTGGAGGCGTTGCAGCAGATTATCGGTGCGCTTTCTTTGGAAAAGGAAATTCGTATTGTTGCTTCGTCTATTGGAGATGTGGTTGACGCGGATGTAAAATTTGCGACCTCAACAGGGGCAGTGATTGTTGGGTTTAAGGTGAAGGTGGGGAAATCGGTGGAGCTTTTGGCGCAGAACTCGCATGTGCAGGTGTTGCAATCGGATGTGGTGTACACGCTCGTGCAACAGTTGGAGGCGTTGGTGTCGGCTGGGCCGGTTGCGGATGCTGTTGGGGAGCTTACCGTACTTGCGGTCTTTAACCAAAAACGTTTTGACAAGCAACTTGTGGGCGGCGTGATTGCCAAGGGTATGTTTCGTAACAAGGGGAATCTTGCCATTTATCGTGGGGACGAGCAGGTGGCAACGGGCAAGATCGTAAGTCTTCGTGACGTGAAAAAAGATATTATTTCAGCTGAAGCACCAAAGGAAGTTGGTGTGGTGATTGATGCGAAAGTTAAAATTGAGGTCGGGGATCGATTGGTGTTGTTATAATCGTATTGTCATGAATTTTCGAGACAAGCGAATTGCGGCGTTATTTCGTGAGGAGTTGGCAAAGCTTATTGTGCGTGATGTTGAGTTTGATGGCGCCTTTGTGACGCTTACAGATGTTGAGGTGGACGGTACGCTCGACAACGCGGTTGCGATTGTGGCTGTTATCCCGGAAGAGAAAGCAGCGCAAGTGCTTACTACCTTAAACAATCACCGGGAAACATTGCAGTTTAAGCTGTCGCGCATATTGGAAATTCGGCCGATGCCGCAGCTTGTGTTTAAGTATGATAGTGGCGCAGCCAACGCTGCCGCCGTTGAAAAGGCATTGGGGTCACAGTAGAATTGGGGAGTGCGTGTTGGGCCACGTGGCGAAGTAGCTAACGCAGCGGTCTGCAAAACCGCGATTCATGGGTGCAAATCCCATCGTGGCCTCCAGAGTTTTGAGGGTGCCCTGCCTGCCGGCAGGCAGGGATTCTAAGCCCAGGCCTCAAGAAATAGTAACTAGGGTTTAGGGTGTGGCCAATGGGGTAAACTTAAAATACTTAAATTTATTTTGTGTCTACCATTTGATATAATTAGTAAGTGAGGAAAAGATTATGGACTGATGACGAATTAAGAAGGGCTGTTGCAAAAGCATTTAGCTTGCGTCAAGTTCTTCATTTTTTGGGCTTGCGTGAAGCTGGGGGTAATTATGAGCAGATTAGTAGATACATTACTGAGTTTGGTTTGGATACTGCTCATTTTAAAGGTAGGGCTTGGAATAAGGGTTTAAAGCTTGAGGGCAAACCTCGGATATCTTTAGAGAAAATCTTGACCATAAATTCTTCTTTTCAGAGCTTTAAGTTGAAAAAAAGATTATTTTTATTAGGATTAAAGCCAAGGTTCTGCGAGGAATGTGGCTGGGCAAAACATAGTATTGATGGTAGATTGCCTTTAGAGCTGGATCATATTAATGGGGATAGGCATGATAATAGATTGGAAAATCTTAGAGTTTTATGCCCTAATTGCCATAGTTTGAAACCAACGCACAGAGGGAGAAATATAAAAGCCCGGGTGGCGAAATTGGTAGACGCACAACACTTAAAATGTTGAGACCGTAAAAGGTCATGCCGGTTCGATTCCGGCCCCGGGCACAAAAAACAGTAGATAGGGTATAGACAATGGCCAATAGGGTTAAAAGCAAAACCTACGTGTATAGGAGTCATTTTGGGTGGGACTTGCAAAAAAATTAGAATCTGTTATAATGTTTTCTTATAACCTCATGCGAGGTTGTGTTTGAAAGTTCGCGGGTATTTTGTCCGCGATTGGTATTAGCCCTTTGAAAATTTTCCGGAGGAATTGCATGTCGAATACTGCAACTAGCCAGGCTCAAAACAATGAACGGGTCGTGCGAAACATTGATCCGGGGACTCGAATTCAAGTGCGATCCAAGCCAGGGGTTGCGGCATACACTCATTCCAATGAGGTGATGCCGAATTACAACCCTGTGCACAGCACTGTCCCTTGTGATAAGGGGTTTGAGGTCCATCAATTCGTGGCTCAGCCCGGGGACGTTTTTGTTCAGATTTATTTTGAACCCGTGAAGCTTGCCACGAGCAAGCCGTTACCCGCACGCCAAGAGTGGCGTTGTGAGACAAAAGCAGATTTTAATCCCGCTGTTTAAATTTCCCGCGTGTGACTTCATTTTCGAGGTCACACGCTTACCGTTTCTAGAGGAGGAAAAAA
>CAZXZC010000049.1:0-3809 GCA_964645125.1 uncultured Candidatus Saccharibacteria bacterium
CCCTGATACCAAAAACCCCTGTAAATACTGGGGTTTTTTAGTTTTTACTCTTTTGTGCTATTTGCTGTAACGAATATCGGCAATTGTTAAGGGGAGGGGTGGGCTTGGGATCTGAGTATTGATTCCTGTGCTATTTATGGCATCAAGATATTGCACTGATGACAGAGAAACTTTCAACCTTGCCCCGGCCGCTTCTGCTCCAGCTGCCTTTGAATTTATTCGCACTATAAAGTTTTTCTGAGCTCCCGCAGTCACTACAAAATATGGATCTGGCAATTGAAATATTACCCGTAATTTTTTGTTGGAATTTTCCACAACAGAAGTTGGTCGGACTTCAATAGTGCGCGCATCATCGATAAGCAGGCTATTTTGTCTTAGGTAATCAGCTGATAATGGGAAGTTATAGGAACTATTTACATCGAAATCAACTGCGATTGTTTTTAAGCCTATATGACCGATAGAATCAGCAGTAATCACAATCTTTCCTAGATCATCGTTTGAATCAACCATTCTGTCTGTTACTAAACCTAACGCTTCTGTTTTTGCAGTGGCTCGTGAATGATACGAATACAATCTTCGCAATTCATCCACATCTGCTTGGTCGAGCTTGCCATCGCCGGGCATGCTGCCATCGCCCACAGCCACCGGAGCTATATCCCCTGCGAGCTTTTGTCGTTCAGATGGGTTTACCTGGCCTTTTACAATTGCGTTCAATAGGGTGAGATCGGTTGCGCCAATAGTGCCCTTGCCATCGAGATCCCCCGCCAATACAAACTCTGGGTACGTGGCATACACATTTGGAAGGTTAGCGATATTTTTTGCGACGCCCGTCGTTTTGTACTCTTTGCCGTTTACCCTTAACGTAATGTACCCATTTATATTGTTGTCCTCAATTTCTGGCACTGTCACGCGAATGAGCTTATCGTTGGTGACGTTTACGCCTGGTGCCTGCACCTTTTTATTGCCGCCAAAGTAGACCTCTACCGCACTTGCTTCGCGTAACGTTGGGATAAATCCAAGGCCAGAGATAATGACGGTTTTACCTGGACTCGCAACAAACGGGTAGAAAGAACGGACAACAACTTGCGCATCGAGCGTGGTTTGGAACTGAGACACCGCACGCAACACATCAAGATCATCATCGTTGAGCACTCCGTTACCAAAACTCCCGTTGCTGTTTTTCGGATACACGTCACCAGCAATTTCTTGACGTTCTGTGGGAAGAGCCTGATTAAGCCAAAAGGCACGAGCAAGAACTACATCATTAGCCTGCGTTGGTTTTCCGTCACCATTCACATCTCCCAACATGACATACTCAGGGAATGAAGTTCTATCGGCGTCAGCGGGATGAGATATATTCATCGGTACCTTTTCTGTGGTAACAGAGGTGGTGGGCAATATAGAGTTTCTTGCTGAGTTGGCTTTCATGCTTTCAGGAGATGGTCCAACTTCTACGGTAATGTAGCCGTTCACGTTGCCGGACGAAGGAGGGATTACTGATACGCTGCCCGCTTCAACACTGAGCACTTTTGCTTGCAACTTCGCCTTGCCACCAAAATACACACGCGTTTTACCGCTTACAAAGCCAGTACCGTAAATGGTGATTTTGCCGCCATTGCCGGAGATTGGGTAAAAGCGTGTAACTGATAGTTCGCTTATGGTTGAACTTGCGGTTGAGCTTGCCGCTGAAGTTAACCCCCCTTCACGCATAGCAAGCTTGTTGCTCCCAGGGACACTCGATACCAGCTGCGGATAAAATGTTTTCTTAAGTGAATCGACAATGTTGGCAGTTTGCCCGCCAACTGTGGCAACCATTACTGATGTGGTGCCAAAGAGCGCGACAAAACCAAAAAACAGATACATGAGGCCTTTATGGGTATTCGCCCGCGGCGAACAGTTTTGACAATTGTCCTGCATGGATAGATGAATGAAGTAGTGTAAATATAAACGCTTTACTTGTTAGTATAATAGATTTTGTTTTTGGTAGTTATGCACACACTTTGAATTTTTGCCGGTTTTCAGGATACTATAGGAAGAATAGTGGGTGTGCGCCCATTTCGTGTTATTTAAAATTTAAGAAAGGAGTTGGTTCTTATGGAATCGGAATATCTTATAGGACTGGCTGTTGGGAGTTACTACTCGCCCCGTGCGCTGTTACGCAAGGATGGTACTGCTCTTTTTGTGATGTATGAGTGGGTGACTCGGAAAAGCTACAGCATCTGGATTCACTTGGAGCATATTACCGATATCAACAGCTTGTCTGTTGCTCTTGGTGATGGCCGCACGGAAGTTATACTCACATCCGCAAATATCGCAAAAAAACCCTTGTACGCAAGAATCTACGCAATAATACAATCGTTATTGCTTACCTACCACACAAGCCGGTACCCAACCCTGACGAGCTTCCAAAAAACATCTGATACATTTTTTGCGCAGCTTCACTATGATGTTCTTGCGAGCAACCGTCCGCGTTTAGTGGCTGGCGCGAACCCTACCACCGATAGCGCCGATTGCACGGTGTTGCCATTTGGACACAACCTATTCACCGTCGAAACGTCTCTTTGCGGCGAATACGCGCAGGATATTGCTGATTGGTTTTGTAGGCATGGACATACCAGCACGGTATGTGATTCTTTTGATTTGTTTCTCAGCCGAGCAGCACAAAACATAATGCAGCGCTTACTGTGTGATCGACTTTTTTTGGGGACATGCGTGTATCGGTTTTTTCAGTATCGACTGCTTGAAGAATTTCTCAGTTTTTGCATGAGAGGTGCCGATAATCTTGATCTTCGCCAACTCTACAGGTTGGTACTGAAAGAAGAGGTGCTCGATGAGGCTTCAGCGCGCTGCGTGCTGCGCCTTCCGACAAAATTGTATTTTGTCGATATTAAAACTCCACACCTACCGCATCCACTACACCTGTATGGCATGCTGTATGTGAAGGGAAAACAACGAAGGGAGCGAACGGTGTCGCGAAGTGCTGATTTAGTGCTCGAACTTTTCACCGCAGAAAAGAGGTGTGTGAACCTCTATCTTGATACGAGCTTCGTTGACCTCTGCCAATTGCTTACTACCTGCTACTCGAATCGAGAGTACAATGGCATTGAAAGAGTGCTTACCTTGGCTCAGAAACAATTTTCAATGGCTGGTATTTTTTAACAGATCCATTTCTGCCATGCGAGATATCGCATGGCAGATTTTTTATGTTCGTTGAAATTCGCCCTTACAAGCCGTTGGTAAAACTGTCTTTGTGACGAGCAGCAAGCACGATAAGCCACAATGGCAGAATATTTGCTAATCCTATAGACCCAAACCCACGCTCACCAAAAAAGAACATGCGACTCAGCGTTAAAAGGATTTCTACGGAAAATGCCGCAGAAAAAAGTATGCGCCCCCACGCGCGATATCTCCACAAACCAACAAGTCCAATAACATACAGAAAAGAAATTACTCCAGCAATTGCAAAAATAATGTTGTCCTTTGAAAAACTCGTGACCGTTGCAGTGTTTGCCGAAAAGAATACTGCCGTACTTACAACAAATACGAACAGCACAAATACCTGTACTAAAAAATTGACTACGATTGCGACGGTAAGCCAGCGCTTATTAGACTCTGACTGCATTGAGGGGTTTTGATTTGATAGTTGTTCCATATTCTTATTATATCACCACACTCGATATACAGATGTAACTGTGCGCCCACCAGGGATCGAACCTGGGACCATCTCCTTAAGAGGGAGTTGCTCTACCAGCTGAGCTATAGGCGCAAATTTCTCCACTATTATATATAAATTGATATTTTTTTCCAGG
>CAZXZC010000050.1:0-2013 GCA_964645125.1 uncultured Candidatus Saccharibacteria bacterium
AAAAGCAATAGTTACGAAAAGGGCTTTTTTCGGTATACTTTTGGGCATTATGGAGCCTGAAAAACTAAAAGAAACAGACATGGTTCGGCAAGGTCACCATGAGATGGAGCCGCGGTGGGAGTCCGAAAAACACGAAGGCGAGATTTCGGCGCTGTGGGACAGCCACGGGTATGCAAACCCTGACACCTGTATTGCCGAAGGGGTAACAGCGCCAGACGCGGAAGTATTTTCTATTGTTCTGCCACCGCCAAATGTAACCGGCACGCTCCATATGGGACACGCACAACGAGTTACGAACCAAGACATCATGGCGCGGTTTGCACGCATGCAGGGCAAGCGCACACTCTACCTGCCTGGCACTGATCATGCGGCAATTGCCACGCAATCGAAGGTGGAAGGAATTATTTACAAAGCAGAAGGGGTGAATCGACATGATTTAGGGCGTGAACCATTTTTGGAGCGGGTACGGCAGTTTGCTCAAGAAAGTCACGACACGATTGTATCCCAGGTGAAGCGAATGGGGGCAACGGTTGATTGGAGCCGTGAGGCATTTACCTTGGACGAGCAGCGAAACGTTGCGGTGAAGACGGCGTTTAAAAAAATGTATGATGATGGGCTTATTTACCGCGGGTATCGCATCGTAAACTGGGATCCAAAAGGGCAAACAACTATTTCGGATGATGAAATTATTTACCAGGAACGTGAAGCGGCATTGTACACGTTCCGGTACTCACCTGATTTCCCTATCAGTATTTCAACCACGCGGCCGGAAACGAAAGTTGGTGATGTGGCGGTTGCGGTGCACCCCAATGACGAACGCTATAAGCAGTACATTGGCCGGACGTTTTCATTCACGTTTGTGGATGTGCCGGTTGAGGTTACGGTGGTTGCGGATGAAAGCGTAGACCCGGAGTTTGGGACTGGCGCACTTGGTGTGACGCCCGCGCACAGCATGATTGACTGGGAAATTGCGCAAAGGCACACCTTGCCGATTAAACCGGTTATTAACGAGTACGCAAAAATGAGTGTTGCGGGGCAACTCGCGGGCAAAAAAGTTGCAGAAGCTCGGGAGCTGATCGTGGCCTGGCTGCGCGAACACAATTTATTAGAGGAAGAGGAAAAGACGATGCAAAATGTGGCAACTGCGCAGCGATCGGGTGCGGTGGTTGAACCGTTGCCGAAATTGCAGTGGTTTGTGGCGGTGAATAAAGAGTTCACGCTCCCCCATTCAACGATTCCAGGCATTGCGGCGGGATCCACCACAACGTTGAAAAAAATTATGCGCGCGGCAGTTGAAAGTGGCGCTGTTAAAATACTGCCAGATAACTTTACCTCTGTGTATTACCATTGGATCGACAATTTGCGCGACTGGTGCATTAGCCGGCAGATTTGGTACGGGCACCAGATACCGGTGTGGTACAAGACAAGAAGTGAGAATAAAGAATTAGGAATTAAGGAAAACGCAGAGAGCCAAGAACTATTTGTAGGAATAGAGAAGCCGGCTGGCGAGGAATGGGTACAAGACCCGGATACGCTCGATACTTGGTTTTCATCCGGGTTATGGACATTCTCGACACTTGGATGGCCTGAGAAAACTGATGAGTTGCGCATATACCACCCAACGAGCGTCCTTGAAACGGCTTACGATATTTTATTCTTCTGGGTAGCGCGCATGATTTTGATGACCGGGTATTTGCTCGGCGATGTTCCATTCAAAAATGTGTATTTAAGTGGCTTGGTGCGCGATGGCCAAGGACGCAAGATGAGTAAATCCCTGGGTAACATTATTGACCCGGTTACCATGATTGAAAAATATGGGACTGACGCGGTGCGAATGTCGCTCGTGGTTGGTATTTCTGCTGGTGCTGATACCAAACTTTCGGAGGATAAAATCCGCGGATACCGAAACTTTGCCACCAAAATTTGGAACGCAGCACGGTTTGTACTCATGAAAAAACCAGAAGGATATACTGCGGACACTGGTGCTTTAACCCCTGACGATGAAAAAATTAT
>CAZXZC010000050.1:2113-3662 GCA_964645125.1 uncultured Candidatus Saccharibacteria bacterium
GGGTTTGCGACTGTCGAAAATTTAGGTGCTATCAGTAGCCAGCCGATTACCGCCGCGACGATTTCTGGGGTCTTGGAAACGGCTTCACTGCGGTTTGTGGGAGCAACGCTACTTCACGCATTGTGCGCTGGCATTATTGGCTACCACTGGGCCTACCATATGCGAAGATTTCTAGGGAGCTGGTCTTTTTTTTGGGCGCTGATTTTGGCAACAAGCCTGCATAGCGCGTTTAACTTTGCGATCATCAAATACGGCGATCCGTTTTTCTCGGTATTATTTGTGATTGTTGCCGGATTTTTCGTGCTTCACGATTTTGAGAAATTGAAGAAATTAGAGCTGGTGGAACCAGAAATACAAGCCAATGGGGCTTAGGGTATAGCCACAATGGTAAAAAGTATTTTTGCATGAACTATTGACAATTTACATAAAAAAGAGTTTAGTTTATTCAGTTTTCCTCTTTTCCTTATCAACCGCTCCATTTTTTGCAAACAGCACACGGAGGTGCTCATGACTACCGAAATGACTCAGCCAACCCCCACCGTTGAAGAGCTTGCTCAATTTGTTGAGATTCTTTTGGCGGTTGCAGATTCTTGTTTGTTTTTCCCGGCAGATTGCAAAAACGTCGAGAACCCGACCATCGAAGAAATTCATGGCCACATATATGGGGGCACGAATGGATGTTCCAGGTGTCGTATGATGGCCAGGGACAAGATTCAATTGGCAGAATTGCGCGAAAGGGAGATTGCTGAAGAAGAATTTGATCATAAATTTGATGTTCGAGCAGCGAATGCTGAAGACTACTTTGCTTTCTTACGGGACGTAAAGTTTGGGTCAGATAATGAACCTACGTGAGTGCTGACCCTAACCATTTTGCTTTTCAGTGCCTTCCTTTTGGAAGGCACTTTTATATTTTAATCCGAAATACTCAATTCGTAATTGCATTCGCTTCTCCTGTGCATTTGCTATACGCCATAAGCTCTACGCTGTTAGCTGACTTTTTCTATTGGCTATACCCTTTTGGCTATTGGCTAATTATTCTGTGGATATGTACCATGCAGTACGTATGATATACTTTTTGTATAGAATATTTTATGGATGATCAGATGCAAGAATTTAATCCAAAGGTGACTCCGGCAGCGTACGATGCAAGCGAGCCTGTTCAGGTTGAACTTGCAAAGGCAACCACACTCCCTACGCGCACCAAACATACTGACGCGGATGATGATTCGGAGCCGGAGGGTCAGCTCACTATTGACGTATATCAAACTGCCAACCACATTGTGGTGGAGTCGGCGGTTGCGGGTGTGGAACCAGAAGACATCGACATTCACGTAACATCTGACTCGGTAACTATCCGCGGGAGTCGTCGCCGAGAGAAAACGATTAAGGACGAGGATTACTTGTACCAAGAATGTTACTGGGGGAGATTTTCCCGCTCGATTATATTGCCGCAAGAAGTAGATCCAGAAGGAACGGCCGCGACATTTAAGAATGGTATTTTGACGGTGAAGATGCCAAAGCTTATTCGCCAAAAGATTCGTAAGGTGAA
>CAZXZC010000051.1:0-3513 GCA_964645125.1 uncultured Candidatus Saccharibacteria bacterium
GACAACCCGAAAAACAAAGTCGGTTGGAGCAACAAAAGTTGCTAGAGATGCCCCGATGTCACTCGTCGGCCCATCAAAAAAATCAACAAATTCAAGTCGGGTGAACATTTCAACTCCCGCCAAGCCACTTGAATTAATTTTGAGTTTGAAGTCAGAAAATACAAATGGTGGGACAGAGGTTCCTGGTGTAGGTAATTGAAAAGTAACACGCAATTGATCCCCGGTAATTACTGGTGCGCCAGTAATCTCAGAGTTGTTTGGCAAAACCAGTCGCACGTTATTAATAAGTGATGGATTTGCCAAGGTAATGCTGAAGGTAATGGTAGCTATTCTGATCTCAGAAATAGCAGGAATGTCACCATCTCCGGAAATGCTTGTAATAGCGAGCAAGTCATTATCGGACATGACTCGATTGAACTCAATTCCCGATCTACCGAAAGTAACAAGCGTTGTAGTATCAACGATGGTAACTTTTGGCCCCTGGAGTGGTTCAGAAAGGAACAAGACCCTTACCGGGTTATAGCTCGGGTTATTTATTGCAGACTCCGCCTCAACGGACTGCAGAAAAAATTGATGAGCCACTCCCCGCTGACCAGTTGGAATAGGAGTTGGTACGGCTGCAAACAAAGTTCCACTTCGAGGTTGGCTTGGATTTGCAATAATGTTCGCCGCATCAAAATCAAAAGTATATTGTCTGCCAAGCTTTGTGACAACGGAAGTTGTAGCAATTACCTCCGTACCTCCCAGTGTAAAAGATACAGGGGAGAATGCCGGGGAAGCAGTTTGCTGTGACGGCAAAAATGCAAAGTCACAAACTACAACACGCTTAATTTTGATAGGTCGAGGAAATCCACTATTGGAAAACGAACAGCCAAAAAGAGTTCTGCCCGTACCACGAGCTATTGGATTTCCATCCAATCCGTCAAGATTGGACACCCTTAAAATAAGGGCAGCTCCATTTTCAGGAGCGCCTCCGCTCCCAGATGATCCCGACGTCGTTCCGCCAGAACCAGTCGTGCCGGTTCCTGTTTTTTCACGGTCGCCTTGCCCGAAGGCGGGCAGACAGAAAAGAAGAAAGAAGCAAAACAAATAAGCAACAAATTTTTTCATAACAGCCCCTCCTTTCGGGCATGATGAAAAAGAACAATTATTGGTTGGGGGTTAGGGTTCCCAGATGTTTTCAATTTACCGCGCGAGTGCGGCAAAGATGCTACGCCAATAATTACAGTCAAAACAAGAAAATGTCAAGCAACAAAAATAATTTTATGTCAAATTTTTTTGACAGAAGGCCTTAAATTTTTAGTTTTTTCTAGTAGCCATTGGCTATACCCTATTGGCCAGCAACTACTCCAGATGCACCTCCTTATAAAATTCTTTTAATTTCTGCTTCACGAGGGGATGTTTGCTTAGTGTTGGGTCGACAGTCAGAAGCGATGACGCAAGTTGACGACTGGTTTTGATAAGGTCGGGGTTAGCAAGTGCTTGCATCAGCCCATCGGGAATGCCAGTTTGTTTGCTGCCGATAAATTCACCTGGCCCGCGCAACTTTAAATCAATTTCCGCCAACGCAAACCCACTCGTTGCTGCCACCATAGCCGTGAGCCGTTCGTGCTCGTGCGCGTTTTCTTGTGAAGAAAATAGAAAGCACATTGACTGATGCGCTCCACGCCCCACGCGCCCGCGAAACTGGTGTAGCTGTGCCAGCCCAAACCGCTCGCTATTTTCAATAAGCATCACGGTAGCATTGGGCACATTCACCCCAACCTCAATCACCGAAGTGGCAACTAGTACATCCAGTTTTCCATCCACAAATTTCGCCATCGTTTCTTGTTTTTCTGCTGGCTTCAACTGGCCGTGCAACAGTCCTACCCGAAATTCTGGAAAAATTTCCGTGGAAAGCCGGCGATGTTCCGCGATAACTGATTTTGCATCCAATGCCTGTGCCTGTTTTTCATCTTCGATTAAGTTTTCGCTTTCTTTAATACGCGGACACACCACAAACACTTGCCGACCATTTTTTATTTCCTGCTTAATCCGCGCGTACGCACCGTGGGTTTGTGCAGGGGATACGATAGAAGTTTGAATTGGCTTGCGGTCTTTTGGCAGCTCGTCGATAATCGACAAATCAAGATCGCCAAATATCGTCATGGCCAACGTGCGGGGGATGGGCGTGGCGCTCATAGAAAGCAAATGCGGCGTGATACCATACTGTTCGTGGAGCGCTTTTAATAAATGCGCGCGCTGGTTTACCCCGAACCGGTGCTGTTCATCAATAATAGAAAGCCCGAGTCGCGCAAAGATGACCCCTTTTTGAATGAGTGCGTGCGTGCCAAATACAATTGACACCTCGCCACGAGAAATGGCGGCGAGTAGTTCTTTTTTGGTGGCAGTGCGTTGCAACCCACTTCCAAACCATAGCAAGCATGAAGTGGCAGTAAGGAGGCCCACGCCTGGAGTTTTGATGCCAATCTCCTCGAATGACAATGTTGAAAATAATTGAGTACTGCTTGCAAAATGTTGCGTTGCCAAAATTTCCGTCGGCGCCATGACGGCGGTTTGTGTGTTGTTGGTTGCGGCAATAAGAGCCGCCAACAGCGCCACGATGGTTTTACCCGACCCCACATCGCCTTGGAGTAATCGATTTGCCGGGTGTGGCTTGGCGATATCTTGCATAATTTCCCACAGCGCCTGCTTCTGTGCGTGAGTGAGTTCAAACGGAAGTTTCTGTGTCAGAATCTTCATCTGCTCCACATCAAAGGGTAGTGAGTAGGCGCGGGTGGTAAGAAGTGTTTTTTTGCGGATCGCGTTGCCGATCTGCAACAGCAAGAGCTCTTCAAACCCAAATCGTTCTCGCGCCGCAAATGCCTCAGCCAGCACGCGCGGCGTGTGAATAGCCCGTAGGGCGGGCACGGTGGCCGGAAAGTGCACATGCGCCAGTAAAGATGCCGGTATCCATTCTTGTGGAACATCTATTTTTTCCAAAAGCGGTTGAATTAAAAATCGCAATCCTTTTGAGGTTAACCCTTTTGTTTCTGGGTAAATCGCTACCAGTCGGTCGCTGTGTTTTGTTGGTTTTGTGACAGCCGCTGGTTGTCCAGGGCTCGCCAGCACCTCAAACCCCGGGTGTGCCAAGTGCAACCCTTTTTCTCCGCCTGTTACCTTGCCGGTAAAGTTGGCACGAGTACCTGGCATGAGGGTGTTTTTCAAATACGGCTGGTTGAACCACGTAGCACGGATGTGGCCGGTGCCATCATCAAGTATGGCTTCTGTAATCGTTATTTTTTTGCGAAAACTCCGGAATAGTCGCACCCGCGATACGATACCAGAGATCGCTACAAACGTGCCTGGTTGTAAGGCGGCAATAGGCGTAATAACTGAGTAATCTTCGTAGCGGGTAGGGAAGTGCCACAATAAATCCCGCACCGTCTCAATTCCCATTTTATGCAGTTTTGTTACATACCGTGGCGCAATGCCTGGCGTCTTGGCAAGTGGTGTTTCGAGCGGGATGGCCAT
>CAZXZC010000052.1:0-3405 GCA_964645125.1 uncultured Candidatus Saccharibacteria bacterium
CTAATCGTAAACACACCGCCTGTCGCCTTACGTCGAAACAAAAGCCCTTCGTTGGTACGTTCATACCACGCAAGCTCAACTTGGTAATTTCCCGCTGGAATCTTTACCACAAACGGCTTATCAACACACAACGACGAAACCGAAAACCCAACACTCCAATTCGTATACGCATGTGCGTCAATCAAGGCAGCATCCAACACTGCCACAGGGTACCGCTTCCCACTCACCGCATCCACTACAGAAAGCGTTTTGTCTTCACAAGGCGAATTCAATACCGGTGCCTTTGGAATATCACCAGTCCATGAAATTGTTTGCACTGAATTCAACTGCCATACAGTACCTTGTGCCGGAGCAGTAATCGCGACAGAACCATTAGACGAAGCTCCGTTTATAATCGAAAATGAATTACTTCTGCCAATAACCGCAGTTGAACCATCTGTCATCGCAAAACGATACAACCCATTCAAAGTCTCGGGCACAACAAATGAATAGCTTCCCGTGTTATCAAACCCTCCACTACTCCACACCACCGGGTTTAGTGCCGAAAATCCCTGTTCGCGACGCACATCAATAAGCTGCAACCCAACCTTACTCGGCCCGCCAGTCCATCGCACTGTATAACTACTCTTTTGCACAATACGTTCGCCCCCTATCGGAGCAGTAAACACAGGCGCGCCAGCAGAAGGGTCGGGAATAAATCGAACATTAATTCGCTGCACCGCAATATTCGTTACCCCGTTTCCTTGTATGGTCAAGTATCCTGCTTGCGTTCCTGGCGTAGCAAAGGTGAGCATCCCTTCAAATGCATAAGGGATCTGAGTGCACCCAGAGGATGCTACGAGATTTGTTTGTGCAAGCTGGCTCCCCCGAGTATCAAACAATGTTGCCTGTCCTACCACACCATTGACACACTGCCATTGACTACTATTTACCACACCTGCCACGCGAAGCGGCGACACCACTACATCATTTTCGCGCGGAAACAATACTCCGGTAGTCTGCACGCTACCCCCTGCTGCGCCATTAAGAAATCCTCGAGTCAAAGGACCTACAAACCCAGAAGCAGGAAAAATACTATTGGCACGTTGAAAATTAACGACTGCCCCCTGTGTGAGCGCCCCATAATAGCCGTAGCCAACGCCCGGCGGCAAATTCAAGTATCCCGCGCTCACTAAAAATCGCTGTAACAGCTCAACATCAGCTCCCCGAGATCCAGTCCCAAAATTGCGTTGAAAAGATGCAACGGGTAAAGAGAAGCCATTATTAGAGGCGGGGCCACTATTTGGATCAAATGGCAATAAATAGGTGGGGCTTGTTATATCTGTTGGTGTCGCATTTGCGGCATACACCAAACTCGCACTACCAGCAAACAAAAAAACTGCTGCGAACAAAACCAATATTCTCGTAAAAAAACGCGAGAGGAAATATCTCATAGGGGTAAAGAAAGAGTAGCTCACGACATGAGCTTTTAACGCATTATACCATATTTTAACGTTTTACGCACTTACACCCGCCAAAAAACAAACAAATAATTATAAAAATTTTGCTGCCAATGCTACGTGGGAAACAAGGGTTGATACATATCCATACTCATTGTCATACCACGAAATCACCTTTACCAAATCTCCATCAATCACTTTTGTAAAATTCGTATCCACGATCGCGCCAAACGGCTCCCCTACAATATCAGATGACACAATCTGGTCATTGGTTACTTTTAAAATATGCTTCCATGCATCGGTGGTAGCTGCGTTGCGCAAAATATCATTAATCTCCTCAACGGAGGTTTTTCGGGCCGCTACAAACGTAATATCAGCCAATGACCCAGTAGGTACCGGCACTCGGTACGACAACCCATCAAATTTATTGGCAAGGGTAGGAATAGCTCGAGCCACCGCAATCGCAGCACCTGTTGTTGAGGGCGAAATGTTTGCAGCCGCCGCACGCCCACGGCGAAAATCTTTTGACCCCTTCACTGGCCCATCCACAATACTTTGCGTGGCCGTATACGCATGCACTGTTGAAAGTACTGCCTTCACAATGCCAGGATTTTTTGAAAGGATCGAAATCACCGGAGATGCCGCGTTCGTCGTGCACGACCCATTGGAAGAAATAGGGAACTTTTGTAAATCAGCTTCATTCACGCCCATAAGCACCGTGGTGCCCATGGTTCCATCTCCATCTTTGGCAGGTGCTGTAATCACCACTCGTTTTGCGCCAGAAGCCACATGCACGCTCGCCTTTTCAAACGATTCAAATAATCCCGTTGCCTCAACCACAATATCAACGGCCAATTCTTTCCACGGCAGGGCGGCCGGATCTTTCACCTGCAACACCTTAATCGGTTTTCCATTAAAAATAATACTTTGGGAATTCGCGTCATATTCTATTGAGTACACACTGCGACCATACACCGTGTCGTACTTTAATAAATACGCCAAATTTTCCACATCGCCCAAATCATTTACCGCCACCACTTCAAACTCAGCATTCCCCGCAGCCTGGCGCAAAAAATGACGCCCAATCCTCCCAAATCCATTAATAGCAACGCGAATCATAATATACCAAAACTATGGAACAGACTCATCATTAGGTATTACCTTCACAGAGGTAGAACCTGCGGAATGAACAAAACGAATAAGTTGATCCTTATCAGCAACCCCCTTTAAAAACGCAACAACTTTGGGATCATTAGCATTTTTAACAGTAAAAACAACACGGGAAGGAGCGCTCACCAAAGTATAGACGCCATTACTCTCAACAGACCTACCCCAAATATTACCCTCAACCTCAGCAACTCCAACCTTACCGTTGGTGGAAACAGGATTTAATGAATCAACCTCTCTATGCAATCCAGCATTATCACTCTTCAAAGAATTAATTTCCGCTGTTGCCGCTTGTAAATCTTTTTCCATTTTCTGCACAGTGGCAGCCGAACTAGTCCCTGCCCCGCGCGCCGCCTCTAAATCAGTCGCTACCTGTGAGTACTGCATGTACAAGTACCCAGACAAAACCGCCAAACCCACCACCAACACACTACACACTACCAACCCAATCGTTGCACCGCGACCACCCGAGGCAGTAGCCATTGCAGGCTTCACACTCCCCGATGCAGCGCTCCCAAACACCGAAGGCTTGGCAGATGCAACATTCGTAATGCCATCCACCATTGGCCCAGTCGATTGTACTGGTGAGGTAGAAACGGAAGCTGGAGTCACCGTAAACGCAGGTTGCGACGAAGCAGCAGGGGCAGAACTTTTTTGTAACGCCTCTTTTACATCCGCTTCACTCCATCCCGCACCAATTAAAGCAGCCGAAATTGCACCCTGGCTTACACCATTTTTTAATTGCTGAGCAACATAATCAAGTAATTTTTGATTCACCATATAAAAAAGTATATCACAG
>CAZXZC010000053.1:0-2970 GCA_964645125.1 uncultured Candidatus Saccharibacteria bacterium
AAAAAAATAATACAACTCCCACTCTTATTGAAGTATGTGAAGTCAAAAAACTTCGCGTACTTCTTCAAGAAGCGTTTCTTGAATGATGAAAATTTCCCATTTTCAAATCATGAACACGCTGTGGCTTCAAATGCCAAATTGTGTTCACGCAACCAATCGTCGACCCGGACTCTGCGAAAGCAAGGTTGGGGATTGCGAGCATTATTAATGAAGGGAGAATAATATGAAAAAAATATTTTCTTTTGACGCAGAGACGAATGGTCTCTGGGGTAAGCCGTTCGCAATCGGCGCGCTCGTCTATGATGAGAGCGGTGCCGAAAGTGCCCGCTTCGTTGGTCGTTTGCCGGACTCGGCAGTGACCGAACAGTGGGTGAAGGAAAACGTCCTGCCCACACTCGTCAGTGTCCCCGTGACACACGACACGTATGAGGCGCTCCTTGCTTCGTTCGCCGATTTCTATAAGGCGAACAAGGTGGACGCTGACGTGTTGGTTCATATGGGGTATATCGTGGAGGCAGGTTTGCTCCGCGACATGCACGCCCAAGGTGTCATTGGTGACTGGGACGGGCCGTATCCGCTCCTTGATGTTTCGGGTAACCTGCAACAGGCAGGGGAAGACCCGACGAGCGTGGACGGCTACATGAAAAAACATGAGCTGTCCGTCGGCGAGTTCGCGGGCGGAACGCATAATCCGCTTTACGACTCAGCGGTTACGGCGGTGGTATACCGCCATCTGATGAGTCGGGTTAGTGGATAAACAAAAAAGGTTTTGCTCGTTTTTCCTTAAAAAAACGAGCATGCCTTATTCGCCATATGGGCGTTTATCAGTGCAAGAGTAGAAGCGTACCAAAAGGGAGCCAAACTAATCTCTCTCCTTAATTTTTTATACCGCTTTTATAAAAATCTTGTATTGGTAAACGGCCATATGGTGTGATAGAAAACCACCCCTACCTCAATCGAGGTAGGGGTGGTTTTTGTTTAAAGACAAAAGCAGATCTATGGATTACCGATCAAGTCGGGCCTGTCTGCCGGTAGGCGGGAATGACAGCCGAGTGCAAGACCCCCGACCATCGGGTGAAACTGTCAAAAAGACTTGACAATAATAGAGAGAAAGAGTAAAAAATGTTTAGCAATTTGAGGGGTGGAAATAAACCTAAAACACGGGGAGTGTATCGAGTATGAAAAATTTCTTCAGTGTCGTGGCGGGCGCAACCCTGCTTTTCATGTCGATTTCATGGTTCCAAGCACTTTGTGGGATCATAAACATCTACACAACTGGTTGGTATACGGTAGAGGCAGGGGATTCGAAGCTCTGGTTTTTCTTGGTTGATATCCTTGAAAATCAGGGTATTGGTTCGCCATGGGGCGATCCACGTGCCTGGAATATCGGCTTGGGTTTGATGTTTGTGCTGTTTGCCGCAAGCATGGGATTTTTCTGGATGGTAACAGAAAGAAAGTCTGACCGGTAAGCGGCATATTCCAAACACTTGTGTGGCGCGCGTGCGTCATTGCAACAACCAAAACACGGGAGGTGTCTATGAATTTCGAAGAAGCGGTTGAGCTGGCAGAAAAATTGATTGCGGTTGGCAAGGTTGGTGAGTATGTTATTAGAAAAACAGAGTACGGGCACGTTGGTGTTATCGCCCCAGGCGGAGTCGATTCCTACGGTTCCGTGAGGGCATTTGCAAAAGCCATTCAGGCTGGAGAATATGACAGAATTATTGTACCCCTCTTCAAAAACGATGAGGGGTATTTTTTTACTCAAAAATTATTAATTATTCTTTATTGCCTATGCCCTAGTGGCTAAACCCTATACCCTAATTATCTAAATTTATTCCTATCACTTCTTTCACCTTATCTAACTGCATCGCCGCCACTTCTTCCGCCCGTTCGGCACCGGCACCAAGCCATGCCGTCATTTGGTCGGGATCGGCAAGCAATTCTTTTTTCATTGTTCGGTGATGTGCAAAGGCGTCGGCAATCCGTTCTGCTACCGCGGTTTTGAAACTCGAATATGACATTCCTGAATATTCAGTCGCAACCTCTGCTGTGGTTTTGCCAGTAACTCCCGAAACGATATCAATAATGTTGGCGATAGCAGGTTTGGTAAGGGGATCGTAGGTAATTTCAGTTCCCGAATCAGTCACCGCGCCTTTTAATTTTTCCATAATCACATCTGGTTCATCATCGACAAACAAGCATCCTGCCGGAGTCGACTTCGACATTTTTTTGGTCGGATCTTTCAAGCTCATGATGCGGGGTGTGGCAGTCAAAAGTGGTTGCGGTTCGATAAACAACTCGCCAAATTTTGTATTAAATTTCCGCGCAATCGTGCGGGTGAGTTCCAAGTGTTGCAACTGATCACTGCCAACCGGTACAAAGCTTGGGTTGTACATCAAAATATCCGATGCCATCAGAACCGGATAGGTAAACAATCCAACATTAGTGATGATAGAATCTTCATCGGCGCTTCCGGATTTATCCTTAAACTGTGTCATGCGTCGCAACTCACCCATTGGGGTAATGGTAGAAAAAATCCACGAAAGCACGGTGTGTGACTCAACAGCCGATTGCTGGAAGATGGTAGCTTTTTGGGGATCCAATCCCGCTGCAAACAGATCTGCTGCAAGTTCGAGTATTTGCCGTTTTTTGTCGGCAGGGGAGTAGGTTTCCGTAAGAGAGTGTAGGTCCGCTAAAAAGAAAAAGCATTCATACTGCCCAGAGTTCTGGAGGTGCGGCAGGTTTTTCAAAACCCCTAAATAATTGCCCACGTGTAAACGCCATGAAGGCTGAATTCCAGACACCAATCGAGGTAAACTCATATAGCCACAGTATGTCAAAAATACTTAGAAAAAAAAAGCCACCCAAACAAAATGCTTGGGTGGCTTTTTAAATCCGTTAACTCGTTAACCTTTCAATCTTTTAACCGCGCTTCGCGCTATATCTCAATAATCACCGGAATGATCATTG
>CAZXZC010000054.1:0-2561 GCA_964645125.1 uncultured Candidatus Saccharibacteria bacterium
GCTTAAAGACAAGCTCGAAAAAGAATGCATGGGTCAATATGCCGTGGTTGATGTCGAGCAAAAAAAGTATGTTATCGACCCAGACCGTCTTATTGCCGTCGAGAAAGCCAAGAAAGAGTTTGGTGATAAGCTATTTTATATAATTCAAATTGGCAGTACACAAATTCCGAGCATGAATTTCTCTGCAAAAAAATATGCTTGGAACTTTTAACAATGACCAACCGGTTATCGAGATTGACGTCAAAGGGGTAACTGGAATATCAAAGAAAATCAACGCTCTTGTTGACTCAGGATTCAACGGATATCTGCAGATTCCGTTTATGGAGGCATTTCCTCTGGGTCTAGTTCTAGCAGGTATTCAAGCCAACACTCTTGCTGATGGATCGACTTCTTCTCACTTGGTTTGCAAAGGGCAAGTATGTGTCGATGGCAGGTGCATAGATACCACGATCGACATTCAACAGGCGAATATTGTTCTTTTGGGCACAAAACTATTGAAAGAGCTTGGAAAGGTGTTCACACTCGATGCTGTAACCGGTCGAGTCGAGATAGCTGATAGCCCAAGCCTGGCTTCTACAAAGAAAGACTCAAAAAAGAAATAATGGTGTGACCCGTAGGACCTAAATTAGTGCCAAATCTTTTCGATAAGCAAAGAGCGTACGGCCTTCAAGAATAACAGTTCTGACTTGGTCCAAAGCGTCCAGCTAGTGAAGTGAGCGAAGCGAACGAATGTTTTTGGAGTTAGTTTTAGGGTGCAATGTCTACATAAAAAAAGCCGCACCAGTTTTTGAGCTGGGCGGCATGGTTGAGGTTTGAGGGATTACTTTTGGTGCTTTAGATACGAAGAGGTCCCCCATCTTCGCCACCATCGTTGTCGCCGACCTGAACGATAATTTTTTCACCAACGGCTGTGGTGGTAGATTCTTTGGGCGATGTCATCTTCTGGGCCTCGTGCTTGCAGTCTTTGCAAGTGATACCCTTGAGATCAGAGGGTTCGGTCCATATATGACCTGATGGCCAAAGAGCCGGAATCTCATTTGAGAAGCCGCACAACGGCCTTCCCTCTAAAAGGGCATGAACAGTCAAAGAAATCATATGTATCCTTTTCAGCTAATATTTGCAGTTCGCTATACCAAGATATACAATACACTTTTTGTCAATAAAATCAAACATAGAGGCGGCATGATATAATGTCTGTATAACCTTAAATATATTTATGATTACGATCACCGTTATTCTTCTTGCAGTGGTAGGTGCGATTATTGCAGCGGTTGTGGGTACGTTTTGGTATTCTCCGGGCACTCCTATGGGTAAAATTCATATGCGCTCTTTGGGTTTTGATAAGCTTTCAGAAGAAGAAAAACAGCAGAAAATGAAAGAGGCAAAGCCTATGATGTGGAAGATGTATGCAGGCCAAATGGCACTTTCATTTCTTACTGCTTTTGCTGTTGTCTTTATTGTGGCGGTAGGTACGGCTAATGGTTTACCTTTCTCAAAGATATTAGTTTTTGTGGCGCTTGATTGGTTGTGTTTTATCGTTCCTACCATTGGTTCAGCCCTCTTGTGGAGCAATTGCGACCCTACACTTGTATGGAAAAAATTTTTCTCTGACATTCTTTCAAGTTTAGTAACGCTCGTGCTTGTGGCATTTGTGGCAAGCTTCTTTGTGTAGAGAAGTATTCTCGGTATCTTTCTCAAAATCGCGTATAATGACCATCATGAAACTCGTGATGGTCATTATTGCTTCATGTATGGCATGTTTTGGAAATGTGGTCTATGTAAAAGATTTATTTAAGGGGCGAGTACACCCTCACCCTTATACATGGGGTATATGGACGATCGTCTCATGCGTTACTTTTTTTGGTCAACTGCAGAAGGGGGCCGGTATAGGTGCTATTCCTACGGGAGTAGCCGAAGCGTTCACCATACTTATCTTTATATGCTCTTTGTGGTTTTTGTGGCGGGGTAAAAATGTAGGGCATATTCGCACGGTCGATCATTATTTTTTGGCAATTGCTTTAGCTGGCCTTATTCCATGGATATATACCAGTGACCCTACGCTTTCAATTATCATTGTGGTGGCCATTGATGTGATTGCATTTATTCCTACCTTGCGCAAAACCTGGCTTCATCCTCATACTGAGCAACCGTTATTGTATGAAATGAATGTCACTCGTCATGCTCTTACCTTGGCTTCATTGGGGGCGTATAACATAGCGACGACATTGCATTCAGTGGCAATGATTGCGACGAATATACTCATGTCGATTTTTATACGACGAAAAAGAAAGTAAAAAGAGAGAATTTGCTATACTAGGTTCATGAAACTTCATCCACATACAGCAATTGGTCATGTGCATTTAACGGTTGCCGACCTTGAGCGTTCATTAATTTTTTATCGTGATTTGTTGGGGTTTGCGGTAAGTGCTCGCTACGGTGATTCAGCCGTGTTTTTGTCGGCAGGAGGATATCATCATCATATCGGTTTAAATACCTGGGCAGGCAAAGGAGTAACTCCTCCGCCGGTAGGGCATTCAGGGCTTTTTCATTTTGCTATTCTA
>CAZXZC010000055.1:0-396 GCA_964645125.1 uncultured Candidatus Saccharibacteria bacterium
TTTTAAAAACAGCTATGATGTTCATAATGTATCGATATACACTACATTGTTTTTAAGCCAACGACAGAATAGCTATATTCTTAATTAAATTGGACCGAAAAATTGTACATAGCCATGGAACACAACCCCTTGAGACTTGTTCCGGCCTGTTGCTGAGGGACATGAATTTCTGTTACTCCCGAGGGCGGCAGATTCTTTTGATAGCTCAAGCTCGGAACTGTAAGAGCGGATGAACAATCAAAAGTCCCTTCGGTTTTTATTTTTATAATAGTCGGCATATTCGCTTTCGCCTGAGTTAGGCGCGGGCTATACCCGCCTTTAGCTTTAATCTCGATAATTTGAGTACCGTCTACTATGCTGACATTACTTGCTGCCTGCGTCTGGTCATTTTTATTC
>CAZXZC010000055.1:406-2446 GCA_964645125.1 uncultured Candidatus Saccharibacteria bacterium
AAACAAAAACTCCGCCCATAGCTACTACTGCCGCTATAATAATGAGGGTTTTAGATTTCATAGTTATACCAATTAGAATTTTAGTAAGTATATTGTACGCTAAAAACTAAACAGAGGCGGGATGATGCCAGCTGCAGCCAAGCTGTTTATGAGATTAAACAGACCAAAGAATATAACCACCATTCCGGCAGTCTTAAAGAAGATGCTGGATTGCGCTTTTTTATGAATACCGAGCGAACTGAAACTAAGCAACGCCAGCACGGGAAGCGTTCCAAGCGCAAAAGCAAGCATAACAAAAGCACCTGTCAAAAAATTGCCCGTACTAAGGGTATAAATCTGCATGGATTGGGTAAACCCACAGGGTAAAAAGAATGTTGCGAGGCCAATCAAAAGCGGGGTAAGCGTGTGGTTAATACTTTTGAAACCATGAATACGCTTACCAATAAAACTTGGCATCGTAACTTGGAATTTTTTTGCCCAGGGGAATATGTCTAGCAGATTAATGCCTAAAATAAGGAGAACCACTGCCACCACAAAACTCATAATAAATGTTCCTGTTGCCCCCAGTTGAAAGGCTGAGCCAAGCGCACCAATCACGCCGCCCAGAATGAAAAAAGATACCAGTCGGCCTATATGGAATAATACTTGCGGACGCACCTTATCCCCTTCCTTGGCGAAGTTAGCGGACATTGATAAGACGAGCCCTCCAACGACCGCCATGCAGGTAGACACCGAGGCAATAAGCCCAATCACAAATGCCGTGCCATAGCCGACTTCTGAGGTTGTTATCAAATTCACAATACCGAGCTTTTGCAAGACAATGAATAGGATAACAAAACCCAAAGCAATCGGTGCCGCGATCTTGAAATCTGCCCAGGCAGTGGGTGGGCGCTGTTTTTCAAGTGACAGCGTATACCCATGCGGTTTTACTACTTCACTTAATTCACTAGCGATTGCCTCCGGATTTTTATCACCAAATTCACCAGTTACTTCAACCGTATGGGTTTTAAGGGAAGATTTTACATTGGACACTCCCGGGCGTTCACCAAGCTCGCTTTGGGTAAGAAGAACGCAAGAATTACAGTGCATCCCGTTAACATGGAATGTATAGGTTTTCATAGTTATATTTTTTTAGTCTTTAGGCGCAATGAATTGCCAACAACCGATACGCTTGAGAAAGCCATCGCCAGCCCAGCAAAAATCGGATTCAAAAGCCAACCAAAGAGCGGATAGAACAATCCACCGGCCAACGGAATACCGATGATGTTATAAATGAAGGCCCAAAAAAGATTCTGCTTAATGCCGCGCATGGTGAACTTAGACAATCGAACTGCTTTTACCAGTTTGGAAATGTCGCCATGTAACAGCGTGATCCCGGCCGTCTCAATCGCCACGTCCGTACCCGTTCCCATAGCAATACCCACGTCAGCTTGAGCGAGTGCTGGAGCGTCATTGATACCATCCCCGGCCATGGCCACAATACGGTTCTGGCTTTGTAATTCTTTTATTTTCTTAAGCTTATCTTCGGGCAAGACCTCAGCTACCACATCATCAATCCCCACTTCTTTAGCAATGGCGTGGGCAGTGTTTTTGTGATCCCCCGTAAGCATAATGACTTTAATCCCGAGTTTATGCAGATTTTTCACCGCTTCAATCGCCTCTGGTTTGATAGCGTCTGCCACCATAACCACCGCCAGTACCGCATCTTTTGTCGCAAGGATTACCGGTGTCTTACCTTGCAACGTCTCTACCTCAATACTCTTCAGATCGAACGATAGTCCGAGATCCAAAATCAATTTGATATTACCCGCAAAGTATTTAGTGCCTTCAATACTTGCCGCAACTCCTTTGCCTTTGATACTTTGAAAATCTGACAACGCAAGCGCGGAGATATTTTTTGCCCGGGCATATTCAAGAATGGCGTGGGCAATGGGGTGTTCAGATTTACTCTCGAGCGTTGCCAGGATAGAAATAACTCTTTCATCTGCTAACTTTGATACATTGCGCATACCGACCAATTCCGGCTTGCCCTTGGTAAGG
>CAZXZC010000056.1:0-2345 GCA_964645125.1 uncultured Candidatus Saccharibacteria bacterium
GGTTCTTTTACAATCCACTGATCTTGTACTGTGGGGTGGATGAAAAAGTAGGGGCTTTTTTTGGGTGCGGGTTGAGGAGTCTTGTCGGCAGTGAGTTGTGTCTCGTTTTTTAGACCTACTGCTTGTTGGCCAGTTTGTGTGGAGGCGCTTTCTTTATTTATTTCGGGGTTTGCAGTGGGGGAGCCTGCGGTTGGGGTTAAGGAGTGCAGGCTCGCGACCGTCACTATGACTGCGATAATTACGATTGCCGCTGTGGGTGCGGGGTTTTGTTTGAACCACTCAAGGTGTTTCATTGGCAGTATTATATCATAAAATTTTCAAAAAGCATAGAGTACATTTTCCTTGTTTGATTACCTCTTTCATAGTGTTTAGCGAGAGCGCTCCAAGGGCGCTTGCCCGGTCTTACGCTCGTTGAAAATATTACGGAAGCCGCAGTACTCGAGTTGTTTGCAAAAACGGCAGTATTGACTTTTTATAAATTATATTTTATAAGGTAAGAGTTCTTTGGATAATTTTTCTAGGGAGGATAATCTTTGTGGCTCAAATTTTGTTTTCAGATGCAAACGAATTGCTATCTCATTTGTACGGCAAGCTTTCTGGCGACGATGGTTCAGAGTGGCTTTATAAGTTGAGGGTATTTTTGCAAGGACAAGACGCTGTGTTGGGAGATGAAATTTCTAAACTGTCTGTTTTCTATGGCAAACCATTTTCTTCTCAAAGCTTAATTTCCGAATTGCCTTTGAGTCCGACAAGTTTCCATATTTTGTGTAATTTAGGAATTGAAACTCTGGCACAGGCTATTGTAATGTCTCCGCAATTTCCCCAACTTATTACCAGAAAGAGATGTCTTAAAGAAATACATAAGGTGTTTCTTCTTTCTTCTGGAGTTTGAAATATTTTTGCCTTTTTGGTTTCTTCACTCCGCGTGTCATATGCGGAGTTCTTTTTTACCCTATTGGCTACCGGCTATACCCTTACTTATCTTCTTCCATCGCCTGAATATGCGATTTTGCGTATTCAATGGTGGCGCCCACTTTTTTACCAGGGTTAAAGATATTTTTGGGGTCCAGGATACGTTTTGTTTCTTCAAATAGTTTGTATACCATGGGACCGTACTGTTGGCGCAGGTATGGGCTGCGAATAAGGCCGTCGTTGTGTTCGCCGGTGATGGAGCCTTTGAACTCAAACACGAGTTTGTATACTTTTTCGGATAGTTCGAAAATAATTTCTTTTTGGCGAGGGTCGCCTAAATTCATTAGCGGGATGATGTGGAAGTTACCATTGCCGATGTGGCCGGCGATGGTGTAGGTGAGGTTGTATTGGGAGAGGATGGTGTTTAACCGTGGTAAAAATTCGGGGAGCATGCGGGCTTCAACTACCATGTCGTCGATGAAGGGGGCGGTGTGGCGGCCGTGGATGTGGTGGCGCAGCAAGTTAAAGCTTTCGCGGCGGATGGTCCAGTATTTTTTGGCTTCTTGTTCGGTTTTGGTGATGCGGATTTTGGCGCCGTACGCTGCGACTGCTTCTTTGGCCTGGTGGAGGGGAGTGTCTACTTCTTCTTCGCTGTCGCCGGTGAATTCGGCCATCAGCACGAGCTTTGGGAGTCCGCCGGTTATGGTCATCCAGAATTCGGGTAAAAATTGAAAACCTAAACCAATGACATGCGAAGCGCCTAACATTTTTACAATGTCGGGGAAGAATTTGATTGCGAGTTTTAATGTTTGGTCGTCGTAGCTTTCAAAGCTTTCTGGTTTGTATTTCAAAACATTGGTAATAATGTGCGCTAAATCTTTGAGGTCGTGTAAAAAGAGTACGAGTAGTTTGGAATGTTTTTTTGGTTTGATGAGCGAGAAGGTGATTTGGGTGTTAAGACCGAGTGTGCCCTGGGCGCCGGTAAACAATTGTGTAAGGTCGAAAGTGTCCTTTTTTTTATCGTATACATCCCACAGGGCGTAGCCGGCGGAGTTTTTGGTTACTTTTGGTTTGGCGTCTTGCAGGAGGTCATAATTTTTTTCTATGAGCTCCGAGATTTTTCTGTATACTTCGCCTTCGAATGTGGCCAGCTTCTTTTTTTCTTCGAGCTGCGTGCGAGACAGTTTTTCGAATTCGTATTCATTGCCATCGGCCAATACCATTTTTACATTTTTTACATACCGATTCGTTTTGCCGTATGCGAGTGATTTTTCACCACCGGAATTGTTGGCAACCATGCCGCCCACGGTGCAGATTTCACGTGAGGCGGTGTAGGAGGGGAGTAGGAGATCTTTTTCGAGCGTCTTTTTTTCGAAGTCACGGTAGAAGGCGCCGGGTTGGGTGGTGATGGTGTTTCCCTCAACGTCTTCAAT
>CAZXZC010000057.1:0-2299 GCA_964645125.1 uncultured Candidatus Saccharibacteria bacterium
TACTGTAGTAATAAGTAACTGCTTATGCGCATAGGCAGGTACGAATCAATCGAGTGATTCGATAATATTCATCATTTCTACAGAAACACGTATGAAAACAAAATATCTCATGTACGCCGCCCTTCCTACCTTGGCAACACTCACCCTTGGACTTGCCGGCACAGCTTCTGCTCACGGAATGTTTGGTATGGGCTTAGGCGCAGACACACAATTAAACCCAGATCAAATTGCCAATCACCAACAAGCAGTCTTTCAAGGTCAAGCCAACCTACTTGGCGTAAGCCTCGATGTCATTAAAAACGGCTGGGCAGCTGGAAAAACATTGGGTGAAATAGCGAAAGAAAACAACATCACTCCAGAACAGTTGCAAGCAAAAATGAAAGAGGCGCACCTTGCGCAAATGAAAGCTCGTCTAAAAGTGTTAGTAGATAAAGGCATTATCACCCAAGCACAAGCCGATGCTCGTGTGCAGGCAATGCAAACAAAACAGGAAAATCATGGAAAAGAGATGAAGAAACACGCTGGAATCTTCAATCGATTCCACATGGATCTCTAAAAAAGAACAGACCATAAAAAAATTGCGACAAACAAAGCTCACAAAATTCATAGAAAAATAGGAATATCCTTCCACCCCGCGGAACGTCACGTTCGGCGGGGTGGTGTACAATAAAAGCCGTACCTACCGAATGCCAGACATTCCTTACACCATAAAAAAAATAAGTGGGGCACGAAGTATTCGGATACGAATAACTTCCAACGGCATGGTGAAAGTAACCGCTCCCCTACGAGCCCCACGCACGCTGATAGAAAAAATCATTGCGGAAAAAAAGCAGTGGATTACGACTGCCCTCAAAACCATCTCGCACAAAAAACTGTTGCCGAAACCAAAAACTTTTAATGATTTTTTGACACTCAAAAGAACAACAAAACAAGTAGTAGTAGAAAAAATAAAACAATACAACGCCTACTATAATTTTGAATACAAAAACATCGCCATCAAAACAGGCACTAGTCGCTGGGGTAGTTGCTCCTCGCAAAAAAATCTCAATTTTCACTACTCGCTCGCCCTCCTTCCCGACCACCTCCAAGACTATCTCGTCGTCCACGAACTCTGCCACCTTGCGCACATGAACCACTCCATAAATTTTTGGAAAAAAGTATCCGAACAAATTCCCCGTTACAAGCAAGCAAAAAAAGAACTGAGCGAATACGCCATGCCGGAATAAAAAATGCTATAATAAAAATCACAATAGAAAATATCAAGAGTGTGGCGAGGGACTGGCCCAATGACCCACCAGCAACCATTGAAAATTATTCAACAGGTGCTAATTCCAGACCCACTCATGGGGAAGATATGTCGTACTAAACTTCCCCGTAAATCTCGGGGAAGTTTTTTATTGCATATATTCATACTTCACATGTACCAACCAAAAACATATACGGTTGAAAGTGTTACAAACGGTCATCCAGACAAAGTCTGCGACCAAATATCGGATGCGATACTCGACGCCTGCCTTGCGCAAGACTCAACCAGTCGCGTTGCCGCCGAAACATTTGGCGGACACGGTCTCCTTGTCGTTGCGGGAGAAATTACCTCTTCCGCCGTCATCGATGCGCAACGTATTGCTCGCGAAACATACAACAAAATTGGCTACGCGGACAAAATAGAAATAATCACCAGACTACAACAACAATCTCCAGACATCGCCCAAGGAGTCGACACCGGAGGCGCCGGCGATCAAGGAATTATGTATGGGTTCGCCACCAATGAAACACCGCAATATTTGCCCTACGCCTACGTACTGGTAAACAAACTCGCGCACGGACTACAAGAACTCCGAAACAATGGAACACTGCCATGGCTTCGCCCCGACGGCAAAGCGCAGGTCACGGTAAAAGATGGGGTGGTCACGACGATTTTAATCAGCACTCAACACGCGCCACACACCGAACAAAAAGAAATTAGAAATGCGCTGATAGAAAAATTAATTCGCCCACTCATTCAAACCGATGCGCTTGAAATATTAGTAAACCCGACCGGCAATTTTGAAATCGGTGGCTTTACCGCCGACACCGGACTCACCGGCCGCAAAATTATGGTCGACACGTACGGCGGGTTAGCACCTCATGGCGGAGGCGCGTTTTCTGGAAAAGATCCAACAAAGGTGGATCGATCAGCCGCCTATATGTGCCGGTACGTTGCCAAAAATCTCGTTGCCAACGGCTACGCCAAAAAAGCACTCGTATCAGTGGCGTACGCTATCGGAAAAGCAGAGCCACTCATGGTGGAAGCCCATGA
>CAZXZC010000058.1:0-2082 GCA_964645125.1 uncultured Candidatus Saccharibacteria bacterium
CAGGAAGAAGAGTTTTTCTCAAAAATTTTAGCGTCGGTGAAGGTGAGATAGTTACAATACTCTCGTGAAACGAACCCTCCTCATTATCGTCCTTCTCACATTTCTTCTCATTGCAAGCCCACTTTTTCTGCGGTCGCGCGCACCTACCAATACAACGGTGCCACCGCTTCCTATCCATGCCTCTATGTATTATTACGATAATACCGACTTTTTTGCTGCTTCAATAAAACCTTTCACTAACACCAAGCCACTCAACCCTTCGCCGCATCTTTTTATCGTCAATCAACATATTTTGGCGGCGCATCTTATTGCTCAACAATTTGCACTTGCTGCTAACCCGAACATTAAAAACGTTATTCTCATTACCCAAAATAATTGGAATGCTGGCCATGCACCCATAATCATTTCAGAACAAGGCTGGAAAACGCCTTTAGGAAATATCGCTCCCGCTACCGACATTGCAAAAACCCTCATTACCAAAAACCTCGTCACTCCTGAAGAAGAAATTTTTACCCATGAACATGGTATTACTGGCATCGTTCCGTATATTGCGCATTATTTTCCTCAAGCGGATGTGCTACCTATAGTTATTCGTGATGGTACGTCAGAAAAACTCACGCAGGCTCTTGCTACCGAGCTCGCAACATTCGACCCTTCAACAACAGTTATTGTTGGCTCTATTGATATGTCGCACTATTTGCCTAAATATGCGGCTGATGCGCACGATCGACTCACTCTACAAACTATACAATCGTTCGACTATGCGTCACTGCCGCGGCTCGACATCGACACCGTACCCACCTTGCGCACCATTATGAATATTGCTGAAGCCACTCATCAACAACATTTTGTGCAAACGGGCGGCATTAATTCGGCGGATATTGTAAAAGATCCTCAGCTTATTTCTACCACCAGCTACCTTACGGGCTATTTTATGCCCGGTGAGCCTATTGTAGCCACTACTACTCATTTGCTTTTTGTGGGCGATATGATGTTCGACAGAGAAATTGCTAAACATGCTGCCGCTCACGGGCCGGAAAGTTTATTCGCCAATATTGAAAGGCTCTTTTTGGGCAATCATGCGGTTATAGGAAATTTAGAAGGAACCATTACCAATAAACCTTCAGTGGCGGCGCGCGATTATTCTATTTTGCACTTTACCTTTAACCCTCTTTTTGCTGCGCTGCTTGAAAAAACGGGCGTAACAGCGGTGAGTTTGGCTAATAATCATGCTCTTGATTTTGGTGGTGAAGGGTACAGGCAGACACTTCAGTATGTGCAGCAGGCCCATATTGCTTCATTCGGTTCGCCGCGCAATGATATGAATCTTTCAACCCAACTTATAGTGCAAGGCAAAAAACTTTGTTTGGTGGGGTATCACGATTTATTTGTGCCGAATGACACGCCTATAGTGCAAGAAATTAAAAATATTCGGCCCGATTGTGGTTTGGTGGTGGTATTTGCCCATTGGGGTGTTGAATATCAGGCCGCCGCAACGGCTCGGCAAAAAATGCTGGCGCATCATTTTATTGATGCAGGGGCAGATATGGTCATAGGGGCACATCCGCATGTGGTTGAGCCTATAGAAATATATAAAAATAAAGCCATATTCTATTCTTTAGGCAATTTTGTGTTTGATCAGAAATTGTCATTTGCCACAGAACATGGTTTGGCAGTGCAGGTAGAATATAACGATGATATGACGCAGTTTACCTTGGTGCCAACGGCTCTGGTAGATGATGAAGTGCATATTGCGCCGGCGGCCGAGGCAGAAAAAGTGTTGCGGGTGGCAGGGAATTCATTGTCCGCCGATATGCGCTCTGCTATACTAAAAACGAACACTTTTATTTTATGGAACAACAACCCCAACCAGTAATGGCGCCGCCTGCTCGTCTACATGTGTATATAAGCCCGGCACTTATTTCTTTAGCAATTGTTATGGTGGTTGTGGGTGGGGTCTGGTGGTGGGGAAAGCATCTTTTGCCGCAGAATGCCACGCCGAGCACGGTGGAGGTTCCAACTGTTTCAGGGGCAGTAACTTTTGTAGCATCAACAACGCCATTGTTAGCGAAGTCTAAGTTT
>CAZXZC010000059.1:0-1589 GCA_964645125.1 uncultured Candidatus Saccharibacteria bacterium
AAAAATCCCTCAAAAAGACCATACCAATGTCAGTCGTGAATATTCAATTGCAAATGCGCCGAATAATACAAACATCATCGAGTTTGGTATTCAAAAAGTCGACAACGGTATTGTTTCAACATTTTTACATACTCTCAAAAAAGGTCAGCAGATTGAGGTAAAGGGTCCTCTGGGATTGTACTTCAATTGGAATTCAGAATACAAAGGTCCAGTTGTTTTTATTGTGGGAGGATCTGGAATTGTCCCCATTATGAGTATGCTTCGCTCTCTTCCCCAAAATAAATTAATCCTTATTGCCAGTTTCAAAACGCGTTCACATTTTTCCTACCTTACTGAGATTTTAGATTTGACTAAATTACTTGATCTTACTTTTATTCCAACCATAACCCGAGAGGCAACTACTGAATGGAATGGACGAACAGGCAGAATCGATGCAGAACTATTAAAAGCAACAACAAATGGATTACCAAATACTACTCAGTTTTTTGCCTGCGGAAGGAGTGAGTTTGTAGAGAACATTACCAATATCCTTTTAGAACTTGGAATGAATTTAGAAGATATTCAACGCGAACGTTTTGGCTGATTTTTTTTGTTTCCCCAACTCCAATGTGGCGTTTCACCATATTTGTAACAAACAGTTAAAAGACCCAAGACCCCAAGTAGTGTCAAAAACAAAAAAGTAGTGTTACCTGCTCTACTATCAAACGAATTTCCAATGAGAAGAGTGAGAAACAATTCATACACTACAAATAACGCAGTTACTCCCCATCCCTGCCAGGTAATTGGGTACCAACCCCAGCCATATTTTTTTGCGCGAAACCAAAGTGATTTTTGCGACATATATATATAATATCACTTGAAGAAAGAAATATTACTTACTCTTTTTGCGACGAGAGGATTTTTTAGCTGCACGTCGTGGCTTTGACGCTTTTGCCTTTCGTTGTGGCTTTGATGTTTGAAGCATATGATCGGAATACCCCCAAACGAGCCCTGCAACAGTGCCAACTATTACATAAAAAATAAGTGAACCGGTAAGCACTCCAAATAAAAGCCCTAATGAAGTTGGAAGAGCGAATTTGTATTCTTTTCGAATGTCCATATATTTAATGTAGCGCAATTACAAATGCCAATGCAAGGGCCAATATAAGCACAATTTTCCAGGCACCAACCAGATCACTTTTTGACAAACTCATGGTATTTACCACAGTAATTATGGTGTATGCAAAAAGCACGTATTGCCACCAGACAAAACGAATATTAAGCAATAAATAAACGATTCCAGATAACACACAAACCCCAACAACCAACGGTGCAATACCAATAAAAAATCGTCGTACAAAATCGGTGTGGGCTATTTCTACATGCCCCAATTCAAGTCCATCATCGTGAAACTTAGGAAGGAGAGAAATTTTGCCGGTGCGCACAAACAACAGCTTTGCTACAACATAATGAGACATTTCGTGAAGAACAGTTCCGGGAAAATACAGTACTGCTAAAAAAAGAAGCCACGTTCGCACCTTATTTTTTTGCAAAATAGAGGGTGACCGTAGAAGTAATTGTTTGATGTCCTGCTTGTAGTTCGGGGGCTC
>CAZXZC010000059.1:1599-2076 GCA_964645125.1 uncultured Candidatus Saccharibacteria bacterium
CCTGTTGCGAGCGCCTTATCAGCGTACATAATTGGTGGTGTAGCCGGACTTGATTCAACAATATTCGTCACTTTACCAAGGGTTATGCCAAGAGATTGAGCCAATTTCTGTGCCTGATCTTTCGCGTTCGCAATAGCTTTATCGCGAGCTTGCTCACGGTAGTTTTCCGGCTTATCGACGACAAATCGAGCACTTCCAACTTGAGTGGCTCCCGCCGCAGTCGCGGCTTCAATAATCTTTCCGGCCATTTCAATGTTACTGGTTTTTACGGTAATAGTTGCATTTCCCACAAAGCCATTTTGTCGTGACTTTCCGCTTTCGTATACATAATTTGGATTAATGGAATAGTTTGAAGTCTTTATGTTTTCTTCAGAAATGCCAAGTGCTTTCATGGCCGTTACAATTTTATTGTTTTCTTCTGTTAGTAGCTTTTTTGAATAAGCAGAAACAGATAAAAAGTCAAAAAAAAAACCAAAA
>CAZXZC010000060.1:0-2010 GCA_964645125.1 uncultured Candidatus Saccharibacteria bacterium
CCTTTGTAAATATATTCTACTCGTCCTTTTATAGCGGTATGAGTGGGGGAACGCAAGGGTTAAGAAATAGTAATTAGCCAATGGTTTAGCTTACCCTCACCACAAGTAGCCAATAGGGTTTTAGCCAAGCGGTAAGAGGGAAATTGCGCTATACTGGTACCACCATTAAATACATGGATCCCCGATCGAGTCCTGCCGGCAGGCAGGCCTCGCCAAGCTTGGGATGACTGAAAGTGACAGTAATTGTGGTGGGCGATGGGGCGGAAATTGCAGTATACTACCTATAATCATTAATTATATGGAGCAAGAACAAATATTTATCGGTGCCAATTCTGCCGTTGACCCTCTAAAGCAAGTTTCTCGTAAAAAGGAGATTGTTGAGTTGGTTGTTATGGGTGTACTTTTTGTTTTTACATTTTTTTATCTTATACCTCGTTTGTTGGGGAGTGTGTTTCCAGGTGCTTATTTGTGTTGGTTGTTTTTAGTAATTGTTTTTAATGTACTTCTTTTTTTTATTATTCGTTCTCAACGCATCAATCCTGTTGCGAGTGGTAGCTTTGCGGCAGGTAGATTTGTTGCTGCAAATTTTTTGTTTTTCATTCTCTCTTTTATGCTCTGGCCTTTTATTGGAGGTAATATTAAAGAAATATTTTCTTATTTTGACAATACTATAGCTCAGCTTCCTGTTTCTCAAACACCATCTATACTTTTTGTTACTCTTATTGTTACTTGTTCGATTATGTTTTTGGCTATTGTTAATTTCGTTTATTATTTTTCAGTGAATACGTATTCAGATTTTTCTACATCTCTTCGACTTAAAAAATCTTCCTATATTTTTTTGTTGTTATCCTTGTTGTTTGGGTTTATTTTTTTGGGCTTGATTTTTTTTGGCTATTAATTGTATTTTATGTCTTCTTACTACAAACCATACAGAACGCGGAACTTATATAACCCAACATCGAAAGAGCCATTTCGGTTGTCACGCAGCAGGATTGATTTGTTTTTGAACTGCCCCCGGTGTTTTTATATTGATCGTCGGCTTGGGGTAGACCGGCCACCGGGGTTTCCATTTTCTTTGAACTCGGCTGTTGATGCGCTTTTAAAAAAAGAATTTGATGGCCATCGTGCGGCCAAAACGGCGCACCCTTTGATGAAAGCCTACAAGATTGACGCGGTGCCGTACGCGCACCCGCAGTTGGAGGTGTGGCGGGACAGTTTGCGCGCGGGGATTGAGTATTTGCATACGCCAACGAATTTGAATGTGACGGGAGGCGTGGATGATGTGTGGGTGAATCCACAAAACGAACTGATTATTGTGGATTATAAAGCAACCTCGAAAAGTGGAGAGGTGAGCTTGGATGCGGATTGGCAGATTGGCTACAAACGGCAGATGGAGGTGTACCAGTGGTTGTTTCGACAGAATGGATTTGCGGTGTCGAGTACGGGATATTTTGTGTATTGCAATGGCGATGCGGATAAAGAGGCGTTTGACGCAAAGCTTGAGTTTTCTATAAAGCTGATTCCGTACGAGGGAAACCCGGCGTGGATTCCGCAGGCTTTGGCGGATATTAAAATGTGCTTAGATAGTGATGCTATTCCAGCACCAGCTACGGATTGTGATTATTGCCGCTACCGCATGGCAACGGGGGATGTGGAGGAGAAAGTAGGGCAGCCAATTCGGGGTGGGGAAAGTAAAAAACAGCAACCAGCGCGGCAGGCTCATGCGGAAGATGTGAATACTGTAAACGCCATGCTTGATGAGAGTGAGCCAGCGCGTAGGACATTGTTTTAAGCAGGGGGTTATGATTCGGGGCATGTGCATTTTATTTTTTGGGTGTATAGTCAGGGTATGAGTCTATTTACTCGTTTTGTGGTGTTTGGATGTGTGGGGGCGACTTTTGTGATTTCGGCGTGGGTGTACCCGGCTGCACCTGCTTTGGTTCCTATTCATTGGAATAGCCAAGGGGTAGCTGATGGGTTTGCGCCTAAAACCATAGGTTTATTTTTACT
>CAZXZC010000061.1:0-1932 GCA_964645125.1 uncultured Candidatus Saccharibacteria bacterium
CGGTGGTTAGTAATCCGACGATAGCAATGGCTCCGATGAATATTTTTTTCATTTCTATAAAGTAATATCCTAATAATACACGAATAAATCACACTGAAAGGATCCTCACTTATACACACCTACATAACTCGAGTATATTCCTCCACCGTTCCAACTGGCTGCCACGATGTTGCTTCATACGCGCAAATCATATGAATGTCAGCAACCAAAAGAATTGTCTGCGGCAATCCATATTCTGTGCTGCCACCCGACCCACGAATAGCTACACCCGGGCAATCAAAAATAGAAGAATCAAGTACATACGCCCCGCACAATCGCAAAAAACTCTGCTCACTTTTATTCGCAAGTCGCATCACGCGGTTATCCTCCGTCACCACAGCACCTGACGGCACCGGCGTTGCCGAGCGTTGCACCAACAGTCCCCAATCCGCTCCATTTGAAAGTTTCGTTAAATCCTCTCGCACATACATATCATCACCATTGAGCACCAAAAAACGACCAGAAAGAAACGATGCGGCAGTACGCAATGCCCCATACGTACCATCAAGCGTAGTTTGCTCAACATATCGAATAGGCACAGTGCCAAACACATCTCCAAAATGCTTTTTAATCTGATCACCTCGATACCCCACCACAAAAATAATTTCGGAAATACCATTCGGTAATTCCATAAGCGTATGCTCAACAATAGGCACACCCCGCACCGGCAAGAGTGGCTTAGGTACCGTATCCGTAAATGGCTGCAAACGAGTACCCCGGCCAGCCGCCATCACAACAACCTGCATATCTAGCGTTTTACCATCTCAACCGGCACACGAATACCCAGCGAAGACGCGTGGAGCGATAATTTTCGATATACATACCCAGAAGCGAGCATGCATACCGGCAGTGCAACCAAAAGCCCCACACCCAGTGCAAGAGCGCCCAAAATCATGACCCCTATCATGGAGAGCCCGAGCAAGAACAACTCCCACCAATGGCCTTTTGTAAGCGCCAACGAATGCTTTAACGCAGCAATAGAGCCAATATTCATTTCCTCGGTAACGATAAACCCATACAATCCAAACGCTAATGCAAACAAAATACCCGGAACAATCAAGAGAGCTGTCCCTACGCTCATACCAATAAAGAACAAAAGGCTGGCAATCAAACAAGTGAAGAATGTTGACTGTGTTGGGAACAGTTCTTGCAAAGTCTTTGGTTGGTCATGGCCATCCACAAACATCAAAATAGCCTTATACAGCATCAAATGAACAAAAGGAGAAACAATAAGAAGAAGTAAAAAAAACTTACTCAAAATACTAAAAACAATTACCAACACCACCATCGCACCCACAAACAACCACAAATGCTTCTTGGTTGTTTCCCACCCAAATTTGAACGCCTCCCCAATCGAAAAGACTGACTGTGTAGTAGTTTCCATATCCATTTTTATACCACAAAAATCAAAAAGGATAAATAACCTATTCCTGATAGGGTTCAGTGATATTGGTCACTAAAGAGTCTTTGACATCTATCAAAATAAACGTCTTTGGCTGTTTGAATGAGGGGCCATAGGAGTAATAAGACGTTAAGTGCGAAACAGCGCTTTCAAATGTTTCAAATGAAATTGATATGTTTTGCCCCGAATTCCTAAATTGCGATACATACGATGCAATACTTCCAGCAACAGTAATAGATGCCGATGGAGATACCTCAAATACCCGAATACCGGGATTATTGTTTCGAGCATATCCATTCGGATACGCGTAGCAATCCTTTGCGGTAGAACACTTTCCATCCTCGACTTGTGCATTAATAGAAGCCTCATCATGAAACCATTCCACAAAATCAACATCAATATACTGTTTTCCATTTTTTGAGTACGCGGCTATAAGATACGCCGGCTGCTTCGTAACATTTTTTTCAGAGGGCAATATCTCTGGGTTCGCT
>CAZXZC010000062.1:0-1902 GCA_964645125.1 uncultured Candidatus Saccharibacteria bacterium
ATTCCGCTATAGCGGAATGGCTTTTTTCTTTGCCTTGCCCAAACCCTATTCGCTAGTTGTGGTGAGGGTAAGCCGAACCATTGGCTAGACCCTGTACCCTATTTTTTCTTCCGCTTCGTCGCCTCACAGGCCTCATCAATCCACTGCCGCAATAATTCCTTATTCTCCAGCACCCCGTCCGGAACTTCGTAATACGATAACGCCACATCGTCCCCATTCCCATTTTGGTACGTAAAGGCAGATGCCCCCGCATCCTCGTATTTTGGCTTCGTCACCCCGTCCACCTTAAAATACAATCCGTTATCAGCCACCAACCCAAAAATCACGCCATCTTTGTACAAAATGTAGCTCCCCCCTATCGTGCGCCGCTGGGTAATACCCGGTATCCCCCGCAACACTTCCGAAAACACGTAAATTAAAAACTCCTCGTCGTGTTTACTCATAAAATTACAATCCCGGGTTCGTGCCAATCTCATATGCCGTAGCAGAGTTTCCCCCGTCCCGACTCACCACATCATGCGCGCCCCCAGTGCCATACTTCGCGCTTTCCATACTCGCCGCCACCAACTTGTACGCAAAGTTCGTACTCGTTGCCGCGTAGGCGTAAAAATGCGTCGCGTCATTGACTGGGTCAATCGGTAAACGGCCAATCGGAACACCACTGGTAATCAGTGTAAAGTTCATTGGCAGCCACCCACTGGCATCATTTTTCTTTCCCTGCGACACCGCCACATTCGTGTATGAAGCACCAAACGCATACGAGCAGTCTGAAGTCGTAGCAGTCTGGAAGCACGTGGTGTATGGCGCCGACGAAGACGCAAGCGAAGGGTTATCTACCTGCGAAAGGTACAGCCCCACTGCATTTTTCAAATTCGCCATATCAGAAATGCGTGTCGAATCCCGCGCCTGCCGCAACAACTCCGCCGGATTCAAAAACACCACAATCGCCGCAAACAGCATGGCCGTAATTCCCAGTACCAACAAAAGCTCAATAATCGTAAACCCCCGTTCGTTCATATGCATATATATGTAAGTATACCCACTTTCAAAATCTGAAGGAAAATTTAAAAACTAGCCACATATTTTTTTATTCTTCCTCTATCTTCATTTTCTGACTCTCCCTTAAAATGCGCGCCGTTCTTATCGGTTCCCCTTTGCCCGATTATGGGTCTTGCACAACATCTGGCAGTTTTTAGCCACTGTTTTACCACCCTTACTCCAAGCCGCTACATGGTCTGCATCCATTTCACTAAAACTCCAAATCTTACTCTTGTTTGCATCATGGCCAACAGCACAAAGCGGACAATTTGATATTTCTTTTTTCTTTGCTTTTTCAGTCTGAGCCTCAAATGTAGATCGCTTTATAGCCTCATCAAAAACCCGCACTTCAAGCAGCTTGGCATCAACGGAACCACCCAAAATATATTCAAAAACTCCTTTGCGATTTTTAATGTACGGATCTCCATACAACTTATATACCTCAGCAGATACCTTTACAGGATTATATGATTTTTTATGATACTGCTCGTACAGTCTTCCCCACTCAAGCCCACGCATTTCACTTTCAACATCAATAAACACACCAGAAACCCAATCAATGACCATATTGAAATATTTTTTCAGCTCATCGATGTTTTTATCTTTGCGATGCTTGCTCATGTAGTCGCCAATATTCCCCTTGCTTACCCAGTCCAGTGCCCGCTCCAAAAATTCCTGCCGATTGGCGCTACCTGATACATACGCACTCCATTTTTGAATATTCGCATTTTGACTGTTGCTAAACTCCTCTTTGGCCCTAGTCACAAACGGACCAGAATATACGGCATTAAGCAATTCCTGATTATTAAGGGGAACACCTGCAATATTGATCGTTCTGAACCATTCTTTTATTTGGCTTTCTGT
>CAZXZC010000063.1:0-1772 GCA_964645125.1 uncultured Candidatus Saccharibacteria bacterium
AAGTCGCAACCGGAAGCGTGAACGATGAAAACATTATAGAGCCACTCCGCGACACCGCTGGGTGCTGCCTAGCGAAATTTTACCTTGCAACCACCACCAAAATACACACAAAAGAAAAATACGTGGAAACATCATGCGGTAAAGTCCCCTACGATTACCTCGTCATTGCCGCTGGCGCGCAAACCAACTTCTACAACATACCCGGCGCACAGGAGCACAGCTTTACCCTCAAATCACTTGAAGACGCTCGCGCACTCAAGCGACAATTTGTACGCATCGTAGAAACTGCGGCCCACGAACCAAATAAAACAAAACAACAAGCCATGCTCACCTTCACCGTGGTTGGTGGTGGTGCCACGGGAGTAGAGTTAGCAGCCGAAATGGCAGAACTGTTTCAAGACACTTTTGCCTGGTACTATCCACCAGAACTCACTCAAAAAATACGCATCATCCTCATTCAGCAAGCCAACACCCTTCTGCCACAATTTTCAAAAAAAATTCAAGAAAAAAGCTTGGAGGTACTCCGGAAAAAAAATATTGAAGTGCGCCTCGCCACCACCGTACAAAGCGTTTCAAAAACAAGCGTGGAATTAGCAGGCGGCGAAACAATCCCCACCAAAACCGTGATCTGGGTCGCGGGGGTAAAACCCGTACACATACCTTTCGATACAGACCCGCTCACAAGCCCCGACGGCAAGCTCGTAGTGAATGATTATTTGCAACTCGAAAACAATCCGCATATTTTTGCCTTGGGCGATGTCAGTCGATACACAAAAGATGGCAAACCACTACCAGCCCTCGCGCAGGTCGCGGTCAAACAAGCCAAAGCAACCGCCACCAACATTACCGCACTCATGAAAGGCAAAAAACTAAAACCTCTCACGTACAAACGAACTGGCGACATGCTCTCGCTCGGCCAATGGATGGCAGCTGGCGAAATCTCGCACTTCACCTTTTGGGGCCACTTCACCTGGTGGATTTGGCGCACCGTGTATTTATCCAAACTCCTCTCCTGGCGAAAAAAAATCAGTGTCGCCATTGACTGGACCATCGACCTCTTTTGCCCTCGTGACATCTCAGAGGTGTAACTCTTCCTATGTGTTGTCATCCTTGCGAAAGCGAGGATCCACCCATCCCCCCCTCCTCGTCATACTCCGACTTGATTGGAGTATCCATGCCTTTTACTTTCCTATTGGCTATTCGCTAAACCCTCTACCCTTGTATCTATTTCTGCTGCTCCCGTAACCGCGCCACTTCTTGTGACAACGCAATAAGTTGTGCATGAATTTGCGTCAATGCATCGGGTGCCTGCGCAGGTACATCATCAACAACCTCTTCGTGAATCACATCAATGTCTTTTTCAATATCAGCCACATCTTCTTGAATCTCATCAATGTCTTTTTCCATCCCCGCCACATCTTCTTGAATCTCATCCAAATCCTCTTCCACTTCCGCCAATGACTGCGTGTTGCGGTTTACCGTCATCTGAATAAAAATCGCCAAATAAATTGCCTCCAACGATACAACGGTCGTCAACACCAAAAGTACGGTGTTTAAGTCAACGCCAAAAAACGGCAGCGCAAACGCCCCCGCAAAAAATATCGTGTGGGTAACAACCGACGACGTTGAACCAACCCAGTCAGTCAACCGGGTCGGTAAGTCCGCAATGTGTTTGTAGATAAGCTTCGTCATGGGAGTACATAAAACAGGCCCTTTCCGGGCACTTCCCTAATGGTATAATTATATCACATAAATACCTATTTTGTCAAATA
>CAZXZC010000064.1:0-350 GCA_964645125.1 uncultured Candidatus Saccharibacteria bacterium
AGAATTGGGTGGAGATTCTAGTGGAATAATAAAGATTATTCCGATTTCTTTGAAATATGCACAATCAAAAGAGGGCGACAAGTCGTCAAATGAAGTGTCAACTCGCTGGAATGACAGCGGTATGCAAAGATTTTCCAAAGAGATCGCAGGAATTGCATTTTCACAAGGTATGATAGTCAAAAGGACAGCGCCACTAAAAAATCTGAGAAATTTTTGTGGAAAATTGAGTGGTGTATCGGATGGGATTTCAGGCCGCAAGGCAGGCGATCTCAACTCTATTGAAGCAATTAATTTACAACTGGAGAAAATAAGCAAGGAAATAGAAGTACAACGAGTGAAGATTAAAACCG
>CAZXZC010000064.1:360-1763 GCA_964645125.1 uncultured Candidatus Saccharibacteria bacterium
GTGCGATAGTGCATTGGTACTGATTCGAACATCGTTAATGAGAGAAATTAAAAGACTGGCAGATTTGCATGCAATGAATGATGCGGCTTTTCGGGATGCATGTGATTCCTCCATAAGAAAGTATTGCGCTCAATATGAATTTGAAATAGGTAATCGGTTTATTGATAAATTTGATGGTTTTGATATGCGCACTCTTGTACAAAGTCAAAAAATCCCAAACTTTGCGCAGCGTACAGAGAGTAGAACCTATGCATCAAAGAAAGCAGAGAACATCGGTACCGCTGGAGGGACAGGTTTGGGTGCATTGGGCGGTGCCGAGGCTGGAGCTTTAGTGGGTAGTCTAATTTTTCCGGGGCTAGGTACGGTTATTGGTGGTACATTGGGCGCAGTGTTTGGAGGAATGCTCGGCGGTAAAGCTGGCGCTGCAGTTGGCGAGAACTTCAATGAAACCAAGACTGTGACAACCGTGGTTGGGGATAACCGCGACGAGGTAGCAGAGGCTGCGCGCACGGCTTTGGTCCAAAATGTCGAGCTGTTCATGAAAGAAATATACAAAAAACTTGATCAACTTTGTTTTGAATATCTGGAGGAGTGGGTGGAAAAGCTAAGAAAAGAACTGGACAACTTCAAGAAACAATTGCAAACCCAAATAAAAGAAATTACCGAGGAGTTAAATAATGTTGCCTGATTTTTCATATTTGCTCAATGCATATAAGAAAGTAAATGAGCCATTGACACACTGGTTGCCAAAGGAAGAAGTTGAGCACTTGGGGCTCCGCTTGCTCGAAAAGAGTAAGCAGGTGCAACCGCGAATCATGGTGTACGGCTATTACAACGCTGGGAAGAGTACATTGCTCAATGCCCTGATGGGTGAAGCCAAGGCGGAGATGGCGGATCGCCCACTAACGGATAAAGTCACGGGGTATGAATGGAAGGGCTACACACTTTTCGATACACCAGGAATTGATGCACCAATTGAGCACGAGAAAGTTGCTAACGACAAACTTGATTCGTGCGATGTCGTTTTGTTTGTTCTAGCCAGTGGCGGCGCTGTTGAGGAAGCAAAGACATGGGAAACAATCGCCGATATTTTAAAAAGAGGTCGCAGCTTGATACTTATCGTTAATAATAAAACAAATCTAAAATTCGGAAGTGTAGATTACGAGGCGCTTATCAATAAGTTACGAAATGCTTTGCAAGAGGCAACAAAAAACTTGAGGATCGAGAACATCTTTCAGATGGTGCCTATTCATGTGGTAAATGCAGCTACTGCTTTGAAAGGGCGAGAGGAGAATAAACCGGCGTTAGTCGAACACAGTGGATTGCCTAAACTTGAGAAAGAACTGACAAAATTTCTCAGAACTCAGAATCGAAATGCCATTATTTCCTCATGCCGTGAGGAT
>CAZXZC010000065.1:0-1737 GCA_964645125.1 uncultured Candidatus Saccharibacteria bacterium
ACTATCATTACCAAGATGCCCGATGCTATCAGCCCCACAAGACTTCCTGCGCCAATTTTTAAAATGAAAGAGGTGGAAAGAGTATCAATAAAATAAGCGGCAAGTATAAAACCAACACATCCCGCCACAACCATTGCAAAACCCGATAATAAATAAAACCCCCGAACAAAACTCGGATCAGATGGAAATAATTTTTTGCGTACTACCTCGCGGTACAACGCATCTTTCACCTCATTCAATTCGGTATAAAATGTATTTTTGAGCAAAGAAAGTTGTGTCGTTTCGCCATCTTTGAATAAATGAGTGAGTAAAAGCGATTCATACTCCAAAAGCCCCTCAGGTGATTTTGAGGTTCGGCTAAACGTATAATCTTTACTCCCAAATACCCATTTCTTATCAATCTCTGTAATCTCCAAATACCCACGGGCGGCCAAATCCACGATAGTTGCAGACACATCAAGCGTGTCCGCGTGTTCATCCATAAGTACCCCAAGTTCACCCGGCCGCAAATTATTTGGAGCTTCATACTCCACGGCAATAGTGGGGCGCAAGAACAAGGGAAGTGTCGTTTCTTGGTTGGGGTCACTTGTATCGGAATACACTCCCGGTAAGTGCGATCGTTTCAAAAAACCATCTCGCCCAACGCGCCACCACATCCGTAGAACAAGAAAAACAGCAAGCAAAAAGAGCACTCCGGCAGTACGAACGGCTGGTGGTGAAAAAAGAATGTCTTGTAATGAAGGCGGGGGAGCCACAGCAATGATTGGTACAGCTCCGTGCGCAAATCCCACCGCTACCGTCATGCCTTCGCCTGGATTCAAAGTGTCCACTTCCGCACTAGCCGAGGCACCCGTTGTTTCAAGCGTGCGGCATTTTTCCGTAGAGCCAGTAGCTCCTTTGTAGCATCCGGTTTGTACGATATTTGCAGGCACAGTTACGTGTGCTCGAGCGTAATCAATAGGCACATCCCACCCGTTTCCAGTCACATTCCAGTACAGCTCATCGTACTCGCCAAAATCTTTTAAAACTCCCGTAACTCGATACGAAATCGTGTATTGATGAATACCTTCTATTAATAAGTCAGGATCACCAATTTTGATCCGCAAAAAACCATTGTTTCTAGATGTGTCAGTTGTAGCTGGTGCGCCATCTTGAGAAATCGTAAGGTCGGAAATAGTGGTATATGTCTTTCCTGATTTTCCGGTATATACCACAGGCACATCGCGAAAGATTCCATGTTTCTGTTCCACCCCAAAATCAGCCATAATACGCTCCGTAACAAGAACGGTGCCAGCAGGCTCAATCACAATGTCGCTTTCAAAATTGCGGATATCCCATGCATGAGCAAACATCGGAACACTCCACCCAATTGCCAGAATGCTTATAAAAATTGCAGTACGAAAAAATCGGATCATGGCTCTAGTATAAGCTATCTGGCAACTGATCGGCCGGTAGCTTCGTCATAGCACTCGGGTATCAATTTTTTAGGAAAGTCAGGGTAGTCGCGCATACTTGAACAAAAAATAACTCCATTTCCAGCCGCCACAATCTTCCAGGTATCTCCCGCTCGAGCAGCATAAAAATAACCATTGCCTGCCAGTCCACTGGCATATGTTCCATCGTCGGTAGCCAAGTAAAACGGCGAGAAATATTCAAGTGGTAAACCACGGCTATCAGCCAAGGCTATTCGAATCAGGTCATTATCACTAAAAGAAGAAACATCTTTTTCTAGAAATT
>CAZXZC010000066.1:0-1609 GCA_964645125.1 uncultured Candidatus Saccharibacteria bacterium
CTCGACCGAGTGATCATGGATAACCCACATGCGACAAAAGAGTTTCCCTTGCTTGGAATGGTAGTGTCCATAAAAGATATTTATTTAACGAAAGGAATTCGCACAACCGCTGCCTCAAAAGTTCTTGAGAGTTTTGTTCCACAGTATTCGTCAACGGTCGTTGAACGACTTGAAAGGGCTGGGGCCATAATCATTGGAAAAACCAATTGTGATGCATGGGCACATGGTGCAAGTGGAGAAAACTCAGATTTTGGGGCGACCAAAAACCCCTGGAATACGGAATTTGGTCCGGGTGGATCATCCAGTGGCTCGGCAGTGACTGTCGCAAGTGGATTGAGCTTTGCATCGATGGGCACTGATACGGGAGGATCGATTCGTTTGCCCGCAAGTTTTACCAACGTGGTGGGACTGAAGCCCACCTACGGAGTTGTTCCGAGATATGGCGTTATCTCGATGGCGAGTTCACTTGACTCGATGGGCCACTTTACCAAAACCGTGGAAGACAGTGAAAAAATATTTGCAGTAACGAGGGGTGTGGATGGCCGTGATAGTACTGTCGCAAATCATTCCTATAAAGCAGTCTCACCGACTCAAAAATATAAAATTGGTATCCCCAAAGAATATTTTGCTAAAGGACTATCACCTGAAATTGAACAAAAAGTGAGAGCAGCTGCGCAAGAATTTGAAAAAATGGGAATTGAACTAGTGGAAGTCTCCCTTCCCCACACAAAATATGCTATTTCGGTGTATTACATTGTGCAACCTGCAGAAGTTTCATCAAATCTTGGACGATTTGATGGAATTCGTTTCGGAAACAATCGCGATAGTTTTGGAGCAGAAGCGAAGCGACGCATAATGCTTGGGACCTATGTGCTTTCGAGTGGCTACTACTACGCGTATTATGGAAAGGCAATGAAGGTAAGAAGTCTTGTTATCAAAGATTTTGATGATGCATTTAGTTCTGTAGATGCCATTTTGGCACCAGTTTCGCCGAGTCTTCCGTTTAAGATTGGGGAGAAGTCTGAAGATCCGCTCCAAATGTATTTGGCTGACATTTATACTGTTGCTGCAAATTTAGCGGGAATTCCGGGACTTGCACTCCCAGCGGGATTTAGTGAAAGCGGTCTTCCGATCGGGTTTCAGCTTCTCGGCAAACGATTTAGTGAGCCAACGCTTTTTGAACTTGGGAAAAAATATCAGATGGTTACCGATTGGCACACTAAGAATCCATCATGAAAAGGCTTATTAAAAACAAATACTTTTTAGCGCTCTTTGGCTCACAAGTGTCGAGCTTACTCACTATCAACTTACTCAATTTTCTTGTTATTGTGCGCATATTCGAACAAACAAACTCAAGTATTGCGTCTTCATTTATTTGGGTAGCTTATGCAGTTCCAGCAATTGTCGTTGGCCCATTTGCTGCGGCGGCAGTAGACATTTTTGATCGTCGAAAGATTCTCATATTTAGTAATTTAGGACAAGCGCTTATTGTGTTTTTCTACGCATTTTTTTACTCTCGCTTCTTATATTTGTCATATGGAGTGATATCTGTTTATTCCCTCATTAACCAACTCTATGTGCCGGCAGAAACGGCGTTTTTGACAAAAGT
>CAZXZC010000067.1:0-1583 GCA_964645125.1 uncultured Candidatus Saccharibacteria bacterium
TCAAAAGCCTGTAATTGTAAAACCCCGCCTTGGTTCGCGCAGTCGCCACGTGACCACCAACATCTTTACTCACGAGCAGCTTGCTGAAGCGTTCTCTTTAGCGCAACAACTCTGCCATTGGGTTATTGTTGAAGAGCAGTTGCGGGGCGACGTGTACCGAGGGACAGTGATCGGCGGCACTCTTGTGGGGGTGCTCGGAGGGTCGGTGCCAAAAGTTACCGGTGACGGAGTACACACTGTTGCCGAACTTATTGAACTTAAAAATGCTACCAAACACGAAAAAATTAGCCCTGTTCTAGTTACCAAAGAATTGCGAGACTTTATTGGACGGCAGGGCTTTACGCTCGAAAGTGTTCTATCAAAGCAGGTAATACTTGACTTGGGTAGCCATGTTGGCGTGGCGTATGGCGGGACAAGCAGCGAAATTACTGATATAATTCACCCGAAGCTTCGGGCCTGCCTCGAAGCGGCAGCTCGAGTGATCGATGACCCTATCATTGGTTTCGATTTTATTATAGCTGATCCAACCGCGGATCCCGACACCCAAAAATGGGGGATTCTCGAAGCCAATGGCTTGCCGTTTATTCAGCTGCATCATTATCCGCTTTACGGCAAACCGGTAAATATTGCCGCCAAAGTTTGGGATTTATTCATATAATCTATGTTTGCTCTTCTTGATAGTTTTTGGTACGTGTTTTTATATCAACCGCTTTTTAATGCGCTCATTTTTATTTACAGTACTATTGCGCAGATGAATTTAGGCTGGGCAGTAGTTTGGTTGACTATTTTTTTGCGCATTTTGCTGTTGCCGCTTAACATTATTTCCGAACGCAACAATATTCGCCATGAGCGAGCTAATGCTGAAGCTCGGGCAGTACAACGTGCCTACAAAAATGACCGCATTGCGGCTGTTGCAGAAACGCGCAAGATTATGCGCAAATACAAGATCTCTCCCTGGGCAAAGGTGGTTATGCTTGGGGTCCAGATTCTCGTCTTGGTGCTTTTGTACCAGGTATTTATTCACGGTATTTCCGGAGAACGTCTTATTAAGACGCTCTATACTTGGATCGATGTACCTGGCAGTATTAATACTAATTTTTACGGATTCGATATTGGCCGACGACATGATAGTTTGTGGGCGGGCATTGCCGCATTTTATCTGTTCTTCAGTATTTTTCGAGAATCGCGTGAGAGCGAAAGCAACAAAAAGCCAGACTTGCTCTATTGGGTCGGTTTTCCTTTAGCAACGTTTGCAATTCTATGGTACCTCCCCATGGTGAAATCATTGTTTATTTTGACAACCATGCTATTTTCTGATAGTATTACGATCATTCGGAAGGTGCTTTTTGGCGCCAAGAAAGCCGATAGCCACGCCTCCGCGGGGCACCACTAATTTTTCGAAACTATGTCCGACTCAATCGATAAGATGATGTATTCGTTCGTTGTCGATGACGTCCTTAAAGGCTTCTTCATTCACGTGCCGCCGGGCTATGTTGCGTGCGTGTACGACCTGGGTAAAGGCGTCCTTAAAAAAATCCTTACACCGGGCTTGCATTTCAAGATTCCGTTTTGGCAACAAGCGA